>NZ_JALBGX010000075.1:0-32920 GCF_023006465.1 Rhizobium sp. PRIMUS64
GCGGTCTCGGCCACCGACGTTCGGCCCGCCGCCAAGGAGCAGGTCGCCTCGCTGGGCGCCAAGTTCATCGCCGTCGAGGACGAGGAGTTCAAGGCGGCGGAAACGGCCGGCGGCTATGCCAAGGAAATGTCCGCCGACTATCAGGCGAAGCAGGCGGCTCTGGTTGCCGAACACATCGCCAAGCAGGATATCGTCATCACCACCGCGCTGATCCCCGGTCGTGCGGCGCCGCGGCTCGTTTCGCACACCATGCTCGCCTCGATGAAATCAGGTGCGGTCGCCGTCGACCTTGCGGTCGAGCGCGGCGGCAATATCGAGGGTGTCGTCCCCGGCGAGATCGCCGATATCGAAGGCGTCAGGGTGATCGGTTTCGCCAACATGCCGGGCCGGGTTGCGGCCAGCGCCTCGGCGCTCTACGCCAAGAACCTCGTCACCTTCCTCGAGACGATGGTCAACAAGGAAACCCGGAGCGTCGTCGTCAATCTCGACGACGAGCTGGTCAAGGCGACGATGCTGACCCATGCCGGCGACGTGGTTCATCCCGCCTTCGGCGGCGCGAAGAAGGGAGACATCTGATGGCCAGTGAAGCAATGGACAGAGCGCTGGAGCAGCTCGACCAGGCGGTGACCGCCGTCATCACGGCGGCGGCCCAGGCACCGGAAGCGGCAAGTGCTGCGACCGGCGGGGCGATCGATCCCTTCGTCTTCCAGCTCGCCATCTTCGTATTGTCGATCTTCGTCGGCTATTACGTCGTGTGGTCGGTGACGCCGGCGCTGCATACGCCGTTGATGGCCGTCACCAATGCGATCTCCTCCGTCATCGTCGTCGGCGCGCTCCTGGCGGTCGGCATCTCGACCAGCGGGCTTGCGACCGGTTTCGGCTTCGTGGCTCTCGTGCTCGTCTCGGTGAACATCTTCGGCGGCTTCCTCGTCACCCAGCGGATGCTTTCGATGTACCGCAAGAAGGACCGGTGAGGACTGATGACCAATATCGCAGCCTTCCTCTACCTCGTCTCCGGCGTGCTCTTCATCCTGGCGCTGCGCGGCCTGTCGCATCCGGCCACCAGCCGCAAGGGCAATCTCTACGGCATGATCGGCATGGGGATCGCGATCCTGACGACGCTGGTGCTGGCGACCCCGAATTTCGGCGGCTTCGTGCTGATCATCCTTGGCCTTGCCATCGGCGGCAGCGTCGGCGCCTATGTCGCCCGCACCATCCCCATGACCTCGATGCCGCAGCTCGTCGCGGGTTTCCATTCGCTGGTCGGCCTTGCCGCCGTGCTGGTCGCGGCCTCCGCGCTCTACACGCCTGCTTCCTTCGGCATCGGCGAGATCGGCCACATCCACACCGAGGCGCGCATCGAGATGGCGCTCGGCGTGGCAATCGGAGCGCTGACCTTCACCGGCTCGATCATCGCCTTCCTGAAGCTTGACGGACGCATGTCCGGCAAGCCGATCCTGCTGCCCTACCGGCATGTGATCAATGCCAGCCTGCTGGTGCTGATCGTGCTCTTCATCATCGGGCTTGCCGCCACCGAAAGCCATTTCGACTTCTGGGCCGTCGTGGCGCTGTCGCTGGCGCTCGGCGTTCTGCTGATCGTCCCGATCGGTGGGGCCGATATGCCGGTCGTCGTCTCGATGCTGAATTCCTATTCAGGCTGGGCCGCGGCCGGCATCGGCTTCACGCTCGGCAATCTGGCGCTGATCATCACGGGCGCGCTCGTCGGTTCTTCCGGCGCGATCCTCTCCTACATCATGTGCAAGGGTATGAACCGTTCCTTCGTCTCCGTCATCCTCGGCGGTTTCGGCGGTGAGACGGCGTCCGGCGGACCTGACACATCAGACAGGACGGTCAAGCTCGGCTCGGCCGAGGATGCGGCTTATCTGATGGCAAACGCATCGAAGGTCATCATCGTGCCGGGATATGGCATGGCGGTCGCCCAGGCCCAGCATGCGCTGCGCGAGCTTGCCGACAATCTCAAGAAGAACGGCGTCGAGGTGAAGTATGCGATCCACCCGGTCGCAGGCCGTATGCCCGGCCACATGAACGTGTTGCTCGCCGAAGCGAATGTTCCCTATGACGAGGTTTTCGAGCTCGAGGACATCAACTCGGAATTCGCCCAGGCCGACGTCGCCTATGTCATCGGCGCCAACGACGTCACCAATCCGGCGGCGCGCGACGACAAGACCTCGCCGATCTACGGCATGCCGATCCTCGACGTCGACCGGGCAAAGACCTGCCTCTTCGTCAAGCGCTCGCTCGGCTCGGGTTATGCCGGCATCGACAATACGCTGTTCTACAAGGACGGCACGATGATGCTGCTCGGTGACGCGAAGAAGATGACCGAGGATATCAACAAGGCGATCGCGCACTGATCGGCGCAGATACAGCCGCCCTTCGGGCGGCTGCTTGATTCATGCGGCAGGCCACTGCCGTCTGCCTTGGCCGGGCCGGCCGCTTTCGTCAGGTCTCTCCCGGCACGAGTGTCATCTTTTCGACGCCGATCGCCAGGTTCAGGCCTTCCTGAGCCTGGACGTTCAACGGCTGCAGCATGAAGGCCTTGTTGTTGCCGCCGGCGATGACCTTGGCGCCGGCCCCTGCACCGATGCTCGCATCGGCACCGATCCCGTAATATTCGCCGGCAAGGGCGAATTGCGGAATATCCGTCCCGGTCTTTGCCAGCACCTGCCAGATCATGACGCTCTTGCCGGTCTGACCGATATCGAGGCCGAATTTCTCGATTTTGCCGGCATAGACCGCCTTGGCGCCGCCGGCCGCCGGCGTATAGGTGCAGATGAGGTTCTTCTGCGAGGTGACGATCAGACCCTGGCCGCCATCCGATCCGCAGACAAGACGGCCAAGCGTGACATAGTTTTCTGCGCCCGCCGGGCTCCCCCAGGCAGCGGCCGTCAGTGCCGCGGCTGCGATCATCGTTTGCTTGAACATGGTCTTTCTCCTTTGGAACGACCTGTCCGAAACGGGTGGAGGTAGCGAATGTTCCGGGCGCGGATTCAAACTTAGCGCGTCTGAAGAGACGCGCGGCGCTCTATTCCCGCTCCAGCGTGGCGCGCTGAGCCGTCAGCACCCATAACAGGCCTTCGGGCCGGAAATCGATCTCAACCGTGCCGCGAAAGGCGGAGGCGGCATGGGCTTTGATAACGGTCGTGCCGAAGCCCGAGCGCGATGGCTGCTCGGTGACCGGCGGGCCGCCTTGCTCTTCCCAGGTGAAGCGGAGCAGGGCATCCGGCTTGTCTTCGTCCTTGACGTCGCGCCATGCGAAGCGGACCCGGCCTTGCGGTACGGAAAGCGCACCGTATTTCACTGAATTGGTGGCGAGTTCATGCAAGGCGAGGCCGAGATTCTGCACGGCATCCGGCTTTAGCACGAAGTCTTTGCCGCTGATGTCGATCTGCTCGCGCGATTGCGGGAAGGCATGCAGATGGATATCGACGACCCGCCGCAGCGACACGCCTCCCCATTGTTCGCTGGTCAGGAGCTCGATCGAACGCACCAAACCCTCGAGCCGGTCGGCGACGGCGGCGCGGAAGGACTCGACGCTGTCGGACTGCTTGGCGAGCTGGCGCATCATTGCCTGGGCAAGCGTCAGAAGATTCTTGGTGCGGTGGACGAGCTCGTGCATGACGAAACGCAGCCGGTCCTCGGTCTGGCTGCGATCGAAAGAGGCATTCGAAAGGGCAATCGCCACCTGGTTCGCCTCGATGACGCTGGTCTCGACTGGCGAGACGATATGGCCTTCGCCCATGCGGTTCGCCATGTCGGCGATATCGCGGATGGTGGTGCGCACCTGTCTTGCGACGGCATAAGCGCCTAGCACGGCGACGAGCACCAGTGCCACGCCGCCGATGATGAGGAAACGCCAGGTGCTGAGGATCGAAGCCTGGGCGATCGGTCCCCAGATCACCGTCTTCCACGACCAACCGGGAATTTGGGCATAACCGAGGAGCATGTGCGGCAGGATTGTCTCATCTTGGAAGACGCCGCGGGACACGGTGAGCGCCGGCAGAATGCGCGGGTCGAAGGGCGTGCCGGGTTCGAGGTTGGCGGGGCCGGTCGCTGCAACGACGTGGCCGCTCTCATCGATGACGGCGGCCGACCAGCCGGGCGCAAGGCCTTCGGTGGTCACGAGCTTGCCCAGATCCTTGGCGTCCTGCGTGATGATGAGGGCCGCGACCGGATCATTCTTCCGTGGCAGGGTGACGTTATAGACCCATTCGCCACTGGTCCGGCCGCGAAAGACGTCTGATGCCTCGATGCGACCGGAAGCCATGACCGCTTCGAGGGCTGTCATGTTCGCCGTCTTGCCAAGCGGCGTGCCGAACGCCCGGCGCGTGTTCAGCAACTGCTGGCCCGTGCGGTCGACGGCGATGACGAAAAGCGTATTGTCTCTGAGGGCCGTTTCCGTGCGCTCGTGGAAGGAGGCGAGATTGCCGTTTTCAAGTTCCGGCGAACTTGAAAGCAGCCGCAGGGTCGTCGCCATATCCTGAAGCTGGCGGTCGATGATGCGTGAAAGGGCAAGCGCATCCTGGGCCGTCTCGCGCTTCAGCGTCGAACGCTGGTTGTCCTCCAGCTGTAGCAGAAGCAGCGCCACGAAGGCGAAGATCGGCAGTGCGATCGCCACCGCCATGGCGACGAGGTAGGTTCCGATCGAGGCTTTCGGAAAGAACAGCGCGACGATCTTCATCTGTCGCAATTCAAAGTGTTACGGCGTCCTTTGCGCGTCTGAAAAGACGCGTCGCGCTGTAATACGCGTGGCCCGCAACGGGTTTCGCTTGCGGCCAGGAAAGCACAGATCCGCATCTCTCGCAAACCGCCCCCAAACGTTTTCGACCGCTCGATAGCGGGCTATCGAAGCAGCTCCATGTTAGGGGGAGCAAGAGCAGGTTGCAACATACTATGACAGGCCATCGACGACGACGGACGCTTTTCGGCGTCTCGTCTTAATGGCGGTGCGGTCGCCTTTGCGCCACGTCGCTTCCACCGCCTGGCGTGGCACGATATCACCTCGATGATATCCAGAGCCGGAAGATTCGATTGAATCATCAGGACCTTTGCCGGCGTCCGATGGGTGGTGCGACCGGCAGGTGGCCGTTGCGGGCCGCCCGATGCTCAGGGCCGCCCAATCATATCTTTAGCCGGCTGGGGCGACGCCGACGCGGGCAAGGCCGTCGCGAGCCGGCTGGTATTTGGGGTCGAGGCCGATCGCGTGGCGATAGGAGCGGGCGGCCTTTGCCTTGTCGCCGCGGCGTTCGTAGACGAGCGCCTGGTTGGCCCAAGATTCGGCGATGTTGCCGTTGAGCTCGATCGCATGGTTGAAATCGGCAAAGGCGTTGTCGTCGTCGTTCAGCGCGATGTAGGAAATGCCGCGGCCATTATAGGGCTCGGGTGAATTCGGCGCGAGCGAGATCGCTTTCGAGAAATCGTCGATCGCCTTATCCTGCTGATTACGCTTCTGATAGATCAGGCCACGATTATGATAGGCGCGGCCATCGGTGGTGCCGAGCTGGATCGCCTTGTCGAAATCGTTGAAAGCCTGATCGTCCTGGCCGGCCATCCGGTAGACATTGCCGCGACCGATATAGGCGACGTCGTAGCTCGGATTGATCTGCAGGGCGGCATTGTAGTCGCCAATCGCCTGGGCCTGCTGGCCCATATTGCGATAGACGAGAGCACGGTTGGCGTAAGCCTGGAAAAACCGCGGATTGATCTGCAGCGCCGTGTTGAAATCGTTCAGCGCCGGGCGGAACTGGCCGGCGCGGCCATAGGCGGAACCACGGACGTTGTAACCTTCCGGGTCCCTCGGATTGGCGTTGATAACCGCCGTCAGGGAAGCGATATTCTCTTCCGAACCCTGCGCCTTATCGATGCGGATCACGGCATCCGAGGTATTGGTCGTCTCGCAGCCGGCGAGGCCGAACATTGCCGCCAGCGCCAAAGCGGGCAGGAATGCCGTTTTCTGCAAGCGCAAAGCGCGGGACGGATTGAAGGTGTTGACAGCCATTCGGGCTCGCTTTCCCCATGCGGCATATCCGGTGCGCGGATATGCGATCTTCAGCGGAAACTAAAAAAGCGGCGGCGAACCCATCGCCCCCGCCACAATGCATCTGAAAACGTCGAAAAAACGACGGAAACGCTCAGCGTGCAACCAGACCTTCGCGCTGGGCGCGCTTACGGGCCAGCTTGCGAACGCGACGAACGGCTTCGGCCTTCTCGCGAGCACGCTTCTGCGACGGCTTCTCGTAGTAGTCGCGCATCTTCATTTCGCGGAAAATGCCTTCGCGCTGCATCTTCTTCTTGAGAGCGCGGAGAGCCTGATCAACATTGTTATCGCGGACAAGTACCTGCACGAGAATCACGTTCCTTTGGTTGGTTGATGCCGGAGGCGGCGCAGCGGCCAGAGGCAAAACAATAACGTTCGCGCGGCCGGGGCCTTGCGATTGGTGATGCGAAATAGCAGATCGGGTGCGGGAAGTCTAGACGGGATATGGGCGGCGGCGGAAAAATCACGCTTCGCCTGATATCCGGTCATGATCGGGCCGGTTCGGGCGCAGCTTCATCCAGCACGGCAATTGCCTCCTTGAGAGCGGTTCTGACCCGGAGGCGGTCGGCAGGCTCCAGCCGGCTCATATCCAGATGCAGGTCAAGGCCCGAGAGGTGCTCGCTGAGAACGCGGCTCTTGTGATCCGCACCGAGGGTCAGCCCATCCACCGCATAGGGCACGATCTCGCGCTGTATGCCCTTCATCGTGATCGGCGGCAAGGGATGGGCGTCGACGATTTCGTTCACCAGCGCATAGGTTTCGTAGCTGATGACGATCTCTCCTCCCTGGGCGATCGATTGCAGCCGGGCTGCGAGATTGGCCTCCGCCCCGATGATCGTATAGTCCATGCGGTCGCTGCTGCCGAAATTGCCGACGTTGCAATAACCGCTGTTGATTCCCATGCGGACGACGAAAGGCTCTTCGGTGCCGTTTCTGCGCCATCTGTCCTTGAGTTCGCCGAGACGGCGCTGCATGTCGACGGCCATGCGCAAACACGCTTTCGCGTCCTCCTCCGGCCCCTCGGTTTCGGGATCGCCGAAGAAGACCAGCATCGCGTCGCCGATGAACTTGTCCACCGTGCCGCCATGCTCCAGGGCAATGTTCGACATCTCGGTCAGATATTCGTTGAGCATCTCCGTCAGGGCTTCAGGCTGCAGACGCTCTGTGGTCGCAGTGAAATCCTTGATGTCGGAGAAGAAGATCGTCAGACGCTTGCGCTCGGTATGGACGACCACGTCCTTCTGCCCGGAGAATATGCTCTTGTAGATCTGCGGTGAGAGATAGCGCGAGATCTTCAGGGAAACGCTGGCGAGGAATTCGTTCGCCGCTTCCAGATCCCGGTTGGCGCTGTGGATGGTGCGCGTCTGCTGCCGCTGGAGCACAATGAAGCTGATGCCGATGAAGGCGACGAAAAGGAAATAGCAAAGCAGGTATTTGAAGGCGAAGACGTTGCTCGCATAGGGCTGCCGGATGATGACTTCCTGAATGCCGCGCACATCGCCCACCTTCCAATCGGTCTTCGGGCTTTCGGGATGGCTATTGTGGCAGGCAACGCAGGCCTGGCCCATGACGACAGGGGTGATGAGCCGCAAGGTATCGGTCAATCCGACACGGGTGAGGTCGTTCAGCGTCTGCTGCGGATTGGCGCGCAAGGCAGCGAGCGCATTCTTTTCGAAGTCGTCGAGCTCGTGGGATGCGCGGCTTTTGAACGGCAGGTCGGAGACGAAACGGTAGGTGATATTGGCCTGCTGCTCCTTGATGACGTCGCCGAGCTCCAGGGAAAGCGTGGCCGGCAGCGGGATGGCGCCTGGAATATTCGCATAATTGTGAGAGACGACCGTGCCCTCAGTCGTGCCGTTGGCGTGAGCGGCCAGAACGCGCCCCACGACATTCGTGGAATAATAGGAGCGGATGCTCGATATCAGCGAGCTCATATCGCGGGCCTGGCGGCGCAGGGTATTTCCCGAGAGATCGCTGATATCAAGCCAGACGGCGAGCGGCAGCCCTGCGAGCATTGCCAGCACGACGACAATCAGCCAATAGCCGCTGCGACGCGCGGCGGTTTCGGAAATCACGGCGACCTTCATTCTTCTCTCGAAAAAGCATCCGATTTTCGATCGTTACAAGAACATTTCGCCGCGCACCGGGCAAGGTCGAAGCCTCGTCGTCCAGGCAAAAGCCGGGTGAAAACTGGAGGCGTAGCCGTATTCATGGCGCTTCTCCGCCGCCCGGCGGAGGTGACCGAAAGGAGAGTGCCCCGGAACGCAGGTGCGAATGGCATTTGGATGGAAAGCGGCGTAGCCTGTCCGCCGGCAGGTGCGGGTCGCCCTGCCGGCCGTGGGAGGGGACACCCGGTGAGATCATGACGCGCGCGCAGCAAATCGGTGTCGTTCTCGGTCTGGCGATCGTGACTGCGCTTACGATCCTTCGAGCAAGTGATCCCGGGATCTTCAAGTTGATCCGCGGCGTGACCTTCGACGAGTATCAGCGGCTGGTTCCCAGGACCTTCGAGCCGATGCCGGTCCGCGTGATCGACATCGACGAGACTTCGCTGCACGAATTCGGCCAATGGCCATGGCCGCGGGACCGGATGGCGCTGTTGGTGGACCGGCTTTCGGAAATGGGCGCCTCGGCCATCGCCTTCGATATTCTCTTCGCCGAGCCGGACCGGCTGTCGCCGCGCAATGTCGTTCGCGAGGTCGCCGGGGTCGATCCTTCCCTTGCCGAGAAACTGCCTGATAACGACGAGATATTCGCCCGTGCAATTGCCGAAAAGCCCGTCGTGCTCGGCTTCGGACTTTCCAACGAGGGCAATTACCGGCCGCCGGTCAAGGCGGGTTTCGCCTTCACCGGCGAAAGCCCCGTCTCGGCCCCCCCCTATCTCGGTGCTTCGACGCCGTTGCGGCCGCTGTTGGAAGCCAATGCGGCGGGGCTTGGTCATATCAGCCTCAATCCCGGCAATCCCTCGCCGGTGGTACGGGCGGTCCCACTGTTCCTGACCGACGGCGAGCAGCTCTATCCGAATCTCGCGATCGAAGCGCTGCGTGTCGCACAGGGGGCATCGACCTACGTGCTATCAGGCGCACCCGATCGCGCCGGCATCATGACATCAGTAAAGATCGGGGATTTCGTCGTGCCGCTGACGGCGGCGGGTGAGCTTTGGCTCTATGTCACCCCCGACCGGGCGGAGCGTTATATATCCGCCCGGCAGGTGCTTGCGGCCGAAGGGGCCTCTCCAGATGTCGCCGCCGCCGTCGCCGGCAGCATCGTCTTCGTCGGGACATCGGCGGCCGGCCTGCAGGACATCCGCGTCACCGCGCTCGGCGAGAACGTTCCCGGCGTTTCGCTGCATGCGCAGGCCGTCGAGCAGATCCTCTCGGGCCGCTTTCTCTCGCGGCCCGACTGGGCGGACGGGCTGGAAATCCTGATGATCGCCGTGCTCGGATGCCTGCTCGTCGGGGTGACGACCTTCGTCAGTCCGGCCGTCGCGCTGGCCTGCGGCCTGCTGATCACAGCCATGGCGCTGGTGGCGTCCTGGCTCTCGTTTCTTTATGCGGGGCTTCTCCTCGATCCGCTGGCTCCGATCATCAGCGGATCGATCACCCATTTCGCCTCGACCTCGTTCCGGATCCTGGTGATCGACCGGGAGCGGCGCGAGGTGCGGCGCGCCTTCGGGCATTATCTTTCCCCGTCGCTGCTCCATCGCATCGAGCATTCCCGCGACGCGTTGCGCCTCGGCGGAGACGATCGCGAGCTGACGGTCATGTTCGTCGATGTCAGAAGCTTTACCGAGATCAGCGAGCGGCTGGCGCCGACTGCCGTGGTCGCGTTCCTGAATACCTTGCTCGATGCGCTGAGCCGCCATGTGGTGGCCAATGAAGGCACGCTCGACAAGTTCATCGGCGATTCGATCATGGCGTTCTGGAATGCACCCGTCGATGTGGCGGATCATGAAATCAAGGCCGTTCGCGCAGCGCTTGCCATGCGTGAAACGCTGGCCGAACTGAACGCCGGCGACGCCTTCGGCTTCGGGCCTGGACAGCAAGTCGGCATCGGCATCGGCATCCATACCGGTCTCGCCTGTGTCGGTAACATGGGCGCCAAGACCCGCTTCAACTATTCGGCGGTCGGCGATGCCGTCAATGTCGCGGCGCGCCTGGAGTCGTGCTGCAAGGAGGTGGGCTTCGATATCCTCATATCAGACAGCACGGCGAGATCGGTGCAGGGAATGGCGCTGATCGAGGCCGGCGCCATCCCGCTCAAGGGAAAGAGTAGCCGAACGCAGATTCTCGCCGTTGTCGGCGACGAGCGCGTCGCAGCCTCCGCGGAGTTCGCCGCGCTTACGGTCGTTCACGAGCAGCTGACGCAGGCGCTGCATTCGCATTCGAAAAACACGCGCAAGCTTATCGGCACGGCAAAGCTCAGGGCGGCGCAGGTGATCGGCGGGCTGGCGGAATTCTACCAGCGGATATCCGGCAGAAGCGATCACTTCCGCGAGGTGCCGGATGGCTTCGAGAAGAGCGTCGCCGATTGACGGCATCAGCGGTTGCGATTGAAATTCCGGCCTCTGTCGTGGTTCCGGTCCCCATCACGATCGCGATCCTTGTCGTGATCGCGGTCACGGTCACGATCTCGATGATGCCCTTTATCGTGATAGTCGTGATCATCGTGCTGATCGTGATGTTCATGCCGGCCACGGCCATCATGCTTGTCGGGTTTATCCGGTTTGTCGTGATGCGGCTTGTCAGGCTTGTCAGGCTTGTCAGGCGTGGCCGGCCGCTCCTTCTGCGGCTCGGCCTGCCGCTGCGGCGGATCTTGCCTCTGCGGACTGGGTGCCGGCGCCGGATCGCGAGGAGGCGGGGGGCGGTTTCTGTCTTTTCTTTCCGGCGCGACGGAGGCCATATTGCAGCCGCCGAGCATGCCGATGCCGCCGGCAAGCCGCTGATTGCCGGAGAGGAAGGGGAGGGCGCGCTGATTTCCGAGCGTCTCGAGGATGCTGGGATCGACCCGGCGTGCTGCCGACATATCGCCGTTCGGCTTGGCCACCACGCAATCGCAGCGCTGCTGCAACTGCCGGCAGCCGCCCGGACCGCAGAAGCGGGCTGCGCCGTTCAGCAGGACGACGGCGGTCGTGCCATCCGGGCCGACGTAGAAATCGAAAGCGGTGCCGCGTACGCCGATCGTGCCGGCCGGCGTCAGGATCTGGTAGGCCGAAGAATTGGAACTGCCGCTGACCCAGCGGAATGTGCCCTTTGCCGCCCTGATGGTGAGTTTCTTGACCGATTGGGAATCATCGAAGACATATTTGTCAATGACGACCGACGAACCCCAGCCGACCGCGAGCTTCGTGCCGTCACGAAACAGGAATTGGCCAAGCCCGGATTGCGATGTCTTGATGCGCTCGTTGCGATGGACGCTGGTGTCGACCTCGATCGGGCCGCTCTGTCCCGTCACTTCTGTCTTTATGACGACAGCCTGGCCAACCGGCTCGGCGGCGGGTGCCGGCGATGCGCTGCTTAACGCGATGCAAAGCGTCGCGACTGATACTGAGCGCCAACCCCACATGATACACGTACCCCGGAACACGCGATTGTTAACATTTTAGCAATTGCTTGTCTTCTAACCCTCTTGGGTTAGGTCGCCGGCCGACGGTTAGCGGAAATGCCGCGGCTTCTGTCTTCCGCTTGAAGCGGCATTCTCTTCGGCGTGTCGAAACCAAAGCTCTCGCGCGTCGCAAAAGAACCGTTGTGCCGCATTTGGATTTGCGATTTGTATGAGCGCGGAGAACATGCCCTTTCCCGAAGGAGAAGAAGGCGGATGCGGAAATATTCGGTTTTTGCCGTGGCACGGGAGGCCCTTCGTGGCCACAAGGGTTGGGAGAAGCAGTGGACTTCGCCTGAGCCACGCGCCGAATACGACGTCGTCATCATCGGTGCCGGCGGCCACGGGCTGGGTGCTGCCTACTATCTCGCCAAGGAGCACGGCATCACCAATGTGGCGGTGATCGAGAAGGGCTGGCTCGGCGGCGGCAATACCGGGCGCAACACCACCATCATCCGCTCGAACTACCTCTACGAAGAGAGCATGCACATCTACGAGCATTCGATGAAGCTCTGGGAGGGGCTTTCCCAGGAGCTCAACTACAATGTGATGTATTCGCCGCGCGGCGTGATGATGCTCTCGCACAATATTCACGACCAGCAATCCTTCAAGCGGCATATCCATGCCAACCGGCTCTACGGCATCGACAATGAATGGCTGACACCGGAGCAGGCGAAGGCCTATTGTCCGCCGCTCGATATCTCGGCCAGCGCGCGCTACCCGATCAACGGGGCGGCACTGCAGCGGCGGGGCGGTACGGCGCGGCACGACGCCGTTGCCTGGGGTTATGCGCGGGCGGCTTCAGACCGCGGCGTGCACATCATTCAGAATTGCGAAGTGACCGGTATCCGGCGCGGTCCGGACGGACGGGTGACCGGGGTCGAGACCTCGCGTGGCTTCATCGGCGCCAGGAAGGTGGCGGTGTCGGCGGCTGGCCATACGACCACTGTCATGCAGATGGCTGGCGTACGCGTGCCGCTGCAATCGAGCCCGCTACAGGCGCTGGTTTCCGAACCACTGAAGCCAATCTTTCCCTGCGTCGTCATGTCGAACACGGTGCATGCCTATATCTCCCAGTCCGACAAGGGAGAACTCGTCATCGGTGCCGGCACCGACCAGTATAATTCCTATTCCCAGACCGGCGGGCTGCAGATCATCACGCACACGCTCGACGCCATCTGCGAGCTCTTCCCGATGTTCCGGCGCGTCAAGATGATGCGGCAATGGGGCGGCATCGTCGACAATACGCCGGATCGTTCGGCGATCCAGTCGAAGACGCCGGTTCCCGGGCTCTACGTCAATTGCGGCTGGGGTACAGGCGGCTTCAAGGCGACGCCGGGCTCTGCCAATCTCTTCGCGCATCTGATTGCTCGCGACGAGCCGCACAAGTTCAATGCCGGCTTGACGCTGGACCGTTTCCGCAGCGGCCGGCTGATCGACGAAGCGGCAGCGGCGGCGGTGGCGCACTGATGTGGACGGCGGCTCTCCTCGCAATCGGGATCGACGGCGCGGCCATGCCGGCTGGTGACGTCTTTCCCGGCGCCGAGGATTTCCGCCTGCAGAAGATCCACAGGGCTGCCGGCGAAAGCGAGTGGCCCTTCGTCGCCGAGAGCGGCACGCTGCTTTGCGCGATGATCCTGCGCAAACCAGCCGTCTATTTCGTGCCTGAGGTCGGCGGAACGCCGGGACGTGCCTTCGTGATCGACAACGATATCGCCAAGATGGCTTTTGCGAATATCGGCATGACCGATGTGCTGGAGCCCTACGACAATTTTGAACAGCTTCTCAAGCGCCTCATTCCCTACGTGACAATGGGAAAGCGTCTCTGCAATCAACCTCCGGGAACCAATGTTTCCGGATCGGAACTCTAAGACGGGTAACACATGCTGCTGATCTATTGCCCCTACTGTCAGGAAGAGCGCTCCGAGCTCGAATTCCGTGGCGCAGGTGACGCGCATATCGCGCGGCCCACCGACATCGCCTCGATCTCGGACGAGGAATTCGAAGCCTATTTCTTTCTGCGCGACAATCCGAAGGGGCTGATCTTCGAACGCTGGCGGCACATTCACGGCTGCGGGCGCTTCTTCAATGCGGCGCGCGATACGGTGACCGACAAGTTCATCGTGACCTACAAGGCGGGTCAGCCGAAGCCTGAGATCGGCGCGGCGGCCCAGCAGCATGGGCCCGTCGAAACATATGAAGCCGTGGAAGGAGAGGCGCAATGAGCGGCGTGAACCGTATCGCCGGCAAGGGGCGCCTGACACCGGCCAGAACCGCGCGCTTCAGCTTCGACGGCAAGAGCTATACGGCGCTCGAAGGTGATACCGTCGCCTCGGCGCTGATCGCCAACGGCGTGCATCTCGTCGGCCGTTCGTTCAAATATCACCGGGCCCGCGGTATTCTGTCTGCAGGGGCCGAGGAGCCGAACGCGCTGATCGACGTTGCCCGCGATACGGCGCGCAAGCAGCCGAACGTGCGCGCCACGGTGCAGGAAGTTTTTGACGGCATGATCGTCAACTCGCAGAACCGCTGGCCCTCGCTTGCCTTCGATGTCGGCGCGGTCAACAATCTGATGTCGCCGTTCTTCGCCGCCGGTTTCTACTACAAGACATTCATGTGGCCGCGCGCCGCCTGGAAACACGTGTACGAACCGCTCATCCGTCGTGCCGCCGGCCTCGGCGTCGCGCCGACGGAGGAGGATCCGGACCATTATGCCAGCCGCTATGCCCATTGCGACGTGCTGGTGGTCGGCGCCGGCGTGGCCGGGCTTTCGGCGGCGCTCGCCGCCGCCGAGACCGGTGCCCGGGTGATGCTTTGCGACGAGCAGGCAGAAGCGGGCGGGGCGTTGCGTTATGATACCGGCGTGACGATCGACGGACAGGACGGCAATAGCTGGGCACAGAAGGCCGTGGCGCGGCTGGAGGCGATGGACAATGTCGAAGTGCTGGTCCGCACGACCGCTTTCGGCTACTACAACCACAATTTCGTTGGCCTTGCCGAGCGCGTCACCGATCATGTCGCCAAGCCTTCCCGTGATCTGCCGCGCGAGCGGCTTTGGCAGGTCCGAGCAAAGCGCGTGATCCTCGCCACCGGCGCGATCGAGCGTCACATGGTGTTTCCGAACAACGACCGGCCGGGCATCATGCTGGCCTCAGCGGGGCGGATGTATCTCAATCATTACGGCGTCGCGGTCGGGGCCAAGGTCGGCATCTACACGGCGCACGACTCGGCCTATGAGGCGGCCTTCGATCTGAAGCGGGCTGGTGTTTCGATCGCCGCCATCGTCGATAGCAGGCAGGCGCCGGGAGCGGCGGTGCTGGCCGAGGCGCGTGCACTCGGTATTGATGTTCTGGCCGGCCAATCGGTCGTCAACACGGCCGGGCGGCTGCGCATCTCCTCGATGACGGTGGCGCGCAACGGCGGCGGTTCGCCGCGCAAGATCACGGTCGATGCGCTGCTGGTTTCGGCCGGCTGGACGCCGTCGGTCCATCTCTTCTCGCAGTCGCGCGGCAAAGTGGCCTTCGATGCCGAAAGCCAGCGATTCCTGCCCGGCTCCTATGCCCAGGACTGCCTCTCGGTCGGCGCCTGCAACGGCACCGACGACCTGCAGCGGACGATCGAGGAATCGCTTGCCGCCGGCGAGCTGATGGCGCAGGCCACCGGCAAAGGCAGCGGTGAGAAGATCGCAATTTCGGCCGAGCAAGCCTATGACTGGACGGGCGGCATGATCGGTGCTGCCGAAGGCGCCGGGCCGAAGACCAACGCCAAGGCCTTCATCGATTTCCAGCATGACGTCTGCGCCAAGGATATCCGCCTTGCCGTGCGCGAGGGCATGCATTCGATCGAGCATATCAAGCGTTTCACGACCAACGGCATGGCCTCGGACCAGGGCAAGCTCTCCAACATGCATGGCCTGGCGATTGCCGCCGAAATGCTCGGCAAGGAAATCCCGCAGGTCGGACTCACCACTTTCCGGGCGCCCTATACGCCGGTCACCTACGGTACGCTGATCGGCCATTCGCGCGGAGAACTGTTCGACCCGACACGCAAGACGCCGCTGCACGATTGGGAAGAAGCGCATGGCGCGGTCTTCGAGGATGTCGGCAACTGGAAGCGTGCCTGGTTCTATCCGCAGGCCGGCGAGACCATGCACCAGGCGGTCGCTCGCGAATGCCGGACGGCTCGCGAGGCGGCTGGTATCTTCGACGCCTCGACGCTCGGCAAGATCGAGGTGGTGGGGCCGGATGCGGCGGAATTCCTCAACCTCATCTACACCAATGCCTGGGACACGCTGAAGCCCGGCAAGGCCCGCTACGGCATCATGACCCGCGAGGACGGCTTCGTCTATGACGACGGTGTTGTCGGACGCCTGGCAAACGACCGTTTTCATGTGACGACGACGACCGGCGGCGCGCCGCGCGTTCTGCATCACATGGAAGATTACCTGCAGACGGAATTCCCGCATCTGAAGGTATGGCTGACCTCGGTGACCGAACAATGGGCTGTCATCGCCGTGCAGGGGCCGAAGGCGCGCGAGATCGTCGCGCCGCTGGTGGAAGGGCTCGATCTTTCGAACGAGGCATTCCCGCATATGAGCGTTGCCGAGTGCACGGTCTGCGGCGTGCCGGCGCGGCTCTTCCGCGTCTCCTTCACCGGCGAAACCGGTTTCGAAATCAATGTGCCGGCCGATTACGGCCAGTCGGTACTCGAAGCGGTCTGGGCCAATGCCGAACCGCTCGGCGCCTGCGTCTACGGCACGGAGACGATGCACGTTCTTCGCGCCGAGAAAGGCTACATCATCGTCGGGCAGGATACGGATGGGACGGTGACCCCCGATGATGCCGGACTTTCCTGGGCGGTTTCGAAGAAAAAGACGGATTTCGTCGGTATTCGCGGGTTGAAGCGGCCGGATCTCGTCAAGGACGGGCGCAAGCAGCTCGTCGGCCTCGTCACCAAGGATCCGAAGCTGGTGCTCGAAGAAGGCGCGCAGATCGTCGCAAGCCCGAACGAGCCGAAGCCGATGACCATGCTCGGCCACGTCACATCTGCCTATTGGTCGGAAAATTGCGGCCGGTCGATCGCCTTCGCGCTCGTCGCCGGCGGCCGGGCGCGGATGGGCGAGACGCTCTATGTACCGATGCCGGACAGGACGATCGCCGTCGAGGTGACGGATCTGGTATTCTTTGACAAGGAAGGGGGCCGCATCCATGGCTGATGTTGCAATTCGCAAACCGGCGCTTGCCGGACGTCTCGGCGGCTCCGCAACGGTGCGGCTGACGACCGCTCCCACTGCCAGCCGGGTGGCGCTACGCGCGCCGGCGGAATCGCTCTCGGCACTTTCCTCGGCACTCGGCCTGACGTTGCCGGATGCCCCGAAGACATCCGGCCGGGCCGGCGCCCGATCGGCGCTCTGGATTGGGCCGGACGAGTGGCTGGTGATCGACGAGGCCAGTGCCGATCTGATGGCAGCATTTTCCCGCGCCGGCACGCTGCATTCGGCGACCGACGTTTCCCACCGCAATCTCGCGATCATCGTCTCGGGACCGGGTGCTGAGGCGACGCTTTCGGCCGGCTGCCCGCAGGAACTGTCGCTTTCTTCCTTTCCGGTCGGGGCTGCATCGCGCACCGTTTTCGGCAAGGCGGAAATTGTGCTTTTCCGCACGGAAGAAGACACGTTCCGGGTGGAATGCTGGCGGTCGTTTTCGGATTATGTCTTCGGGCTGCTGAACGAGGCGGCTGAAGACGTGGGGCACTGAGCCTCAGCGAATCGCCGGCGTGCGCTCATTTAAGAGGTAAACGAATGCTGCACCATGCCTCGCTCGGCGTTTCCGATATCGAGCGGTCGGCGGCATTTTACGATGCTGCCCTTGCCGCGCTCGGTTATTTCAGGGTCTGGGACGATATCAGGCCGGGGCAAACAGGGCAGGCAATCGGCTACGGCCTTCCCGGCGGCGGGGACAAACTGGCGATCAAGCATCGTCCGGACGGCCAGCGTGCGCCTGGCCCGGGTTTTCATCTGGCGTTCGCCGCGCCGAGCCGCCAGGCAGTCGATCAGTTTTATGCGGTGGCAATCGCGCAAGGCGGCAGTGACAATGGCCGTCCCGGCCTGCGGCCCCATTACGGTGAGCACTATTATGCGGCGTTCGTCATGGATCCCGACGGACACGCGCTCGAAGCCGTGTTCAATTCGGCCGAGTAACAAAAGCAGTTTTGCTCAAACGTCGTCGGGACGGTCCTTCGGGTCGAATTGGATGATGGTGATCCACTTTGCTGTCAGCGCCGGCTTCTTTTCGTTTTCGATCTCGATCGTGACGTCATAGGTGGTCATCAGCATGCCGGCGCCGCGGAAGCGGGCTTCGGCGAGCAGGAAACGGCCGCGGACTCGGGCGCCGCTTTTCACCGGCGTCATGAAGCGGACGCGATCGAAGCCGTAATTGATGCCGAGGGTCTGCTCGCGCACTTTCGGCAGGCAGTTGTAGTTCATCGTCGACAGCAGAGACAGTGTCAGGAAGCCATGGGCGATGGTTCCTCCAAAGGGGCTCTCGGCGGCCGCTCGCTCAGGATCGACGTGGATGAACTGATGGTCGTCGGTCGCCGACGCGAAGGCGTCGATCATCGTCTGGTCGACGGTGACCCAATCCGAAAGGCCCGTTTCCATACCGATCAATCCCCGCACGTCGGAGAGTGAAATTTCCGTGACCATGAATTCCTCGTAAAACAAGCCGCCGCGGCAAAGCCTTATCGTGCATTTGTGACGATTGCGACAAGGATTTGGGTGAGGGAGGGGAGGCGGTCAATTTTCTACGAAAAAGGCGACGGAGCGTGGCTCGACGGTTACGGGGCCAGTAGTTTTCTTTGCTCCATCCGGCGTCAACTGGCGCCAGCCCGGTTCGCCCTTAGAGGGAAGCGTGAAAAATTGGCGGTTCCCCGAGCGGTTGAAAAGCACGCCAAGCCGGGTCTGCCTGCCGCGCGCGGAGCGGTCACCGGTCGATAGCAACATGCCGAGGGAGGAAAGCGACGGCGTCTCCCATTCGGCAACGGTCATCGACTCGCCGGAAAGCGAAATCCATTCGACATCGCCATTTCCCGCCAGGAAGCCCATTTCGGAAAAGACGGTGAAGCGGCGACGCAACCCTGCAACGAAGGCAGTATGGACGATGAGACCCTCGTCCAACGCCTTCCAGTCCAGCCAGGTGATCTCGTTGTCCTGGCAATAGGCGTTGTTGTTGCCGTGCTGACTGCGGCCGCCCTCGTCGCCCGCCGTCAGCATGATGCTGCCGCGGGTGGCAAAAAGCGTCGATATCAGCGCCATCACATCGTCCCGGCGACGCTTGCGGATCGTCGGATAGACGGTTTCCCCCTCGACGCCGTTGTTCCAGGAGTGGTTCTCGTTATGGCCGTCACGATTGTGTTCGCCGTTGGCGTCGTTGTGCTTTCCGGCGTGGGAGACGAGATCGATCAGCGTGAAACCGTCATGGGCGGCGAGGAAATTGACGCTGCGTGTTTCCTTGCCGTCGTTGCGGGAGAAGACGTCGGAGGAGCCGGCGAGTGCGGTTGCCAGCGAGCCGGTCTTCCAATCGTCTCCGCGCCAGTAGCAGCGCAGGTCGTCGCGAACCCGGTCGTTCCATTCAAGGAAGGGCAGCGGGAAATTGCCGAGCTGGTAACCGCCCGGGCCGATATCCCAGGGTTCGGCGATCATGATCCGGTCGGCCAGCACATCGTCGGCCAGGATCGCGGCAAGTGTTCCGCCGTCGCGCTCGAAGCCTGTCGCGGTGCGTCCGAGCACTGGGGCGAGATCGAAGCGAAAACCGTCGATGCCGGCGTTGAGCACAAAGTGGCGCAGACTGTCGATGACGAGGCGGCGGACCTTAGGATGATCGCAGGCGAGCGTGTTGCCGGTGCCCGTGTCATTGACGAGTTCGCCCGGCCAATTCTGGGCGTGGCGATAATAGTGCAGGTTGTCGAGGCCGCGCAGCGACAGCGTCGCGCCGTACCGGTCGCTCTCGCCGGTATGGTTGAAGACGAGGTCGAGGATGACGGCGATGCCTTCGGCATGGAGAGCCGCGACCGTCTCGCGCAATTCCGTCATGCCGCCGGGGACGAGCCGCGGATCGAGCGCCATGAAGGCTACGGGATTGTAGCCCCAGCCGTTGGTAAGGCCCAGCGGCGGCAGGTGGCGTTCATCGATCCAGGCGGTTATCGGCATCAGTTCGACGGCATCGACCCCGATCCGCTTCAGATGCGCGACGACGGAGGGATGGGCAAGCGCTGCGACCGTGCCGCGCTGGGCCTCCGGCACGTCGGGATGGAGAATGGTGAAGGGCCGCACCGCCACCTCATAGATAAAGCCGCCCGGTTTGAAGAACGGCTTGCTGATCGCGGCTGGGGTATCGCTGGTGACGATCGCCTTCGGCATCAGATCTTGGCTGTCCTCGCCATAGATGCCGAGGCGGGGATCATAGCGGAACGGCCTATCGATCTCCTTGGCGTAGGGATCGATCAGCAGTTTGGAAGGATCGTACCAGAGGCCGTTGTCGGGCGCGTAGATACCGTCGGCGCGATAGCCGTAGCGAGCGCCCGCCTTCAGTCCGTCCACAAACAGATGATGGATGTGGTTACTGTCGCGCGCCATCGGCAGGCGCGCGAATTCCCTGTTGCCGTCATCCTCGAAAAGGCAGAGTTCGATCTGTGCGGCATGATGCGACCACACGGCAAATTCGACGCCGGTCTCGAAGACGATCGCGCCGGCTTGCGCCGAACTGCTTCCCCGCATGTTCCCCCCGGATCAGGTGATCACGGTTGGCGCGTCGCGTCCCGTGCGTTCCTGAATGCTGGCAATGCTTTCGGCGGCCGCGATCAGATCGGCGAGCGCTTCCTGCGTTTCGATGTTATGGCGAGTCGAATCCGCCTCGTAGCGCTCGATATAGACGCGCAAGGTTGCGCCAGACGTGCCGGTGCCGGACAGGCGGAAGACGACGCGGGAGCCGCCTTCAAAGAGCACGCGGATACCCTGATGTTCGCTGACCGATTTGTCGATCGGGTCGTGATAGGCGAAGTCGTCGGCCTTCTCGACCTTCAGGTTGCCGAAGCTCTTGCCGGGCAGGGTGGAAAGCTGGCTGCGCAAATTGTCCACCAGGCCGTTTGCGGCATCGGTGTCGAGGCCTTCGTAGTCGTGGCGTGAATAATAGTTGCGGCCGTAGGTCTGCCAGTGCTGGGTGACGATATCGGCGACGCTCTCGCCACGCACGGCCAGAATGTTCAGCCACAGCAGCACGGCCCAGAGGCCATCCTTTTCGCGGACGTGACTGGAGCCGGTGCCGGAGCTTTCCTCACCACAGATCGTCGCCATGCCGGCGTCGAGCAGGTTGCCGAAGAACTTCCAGCCGGTCGGCGTTTCATACATGCCGATGCCGCGCTTTTCGGCGACACGGTCGGCAGCACCCGATGTCGGCATCGAGCGGGCGATGCCGGCAAGGCCGCCCGAATAGCCGGGGGCGAGATTGGCATTGGCGGCAAGGATCGCCAGGCTGTCGGAAGGGGTGACAAAGATGCCGCGGCCGATGATGAGGTTGCGGTCGCCGTCGCCGTCGGAAGCGGCGCCAAAATCGGGCGCGTCATCGCCCATCATCTCATCGAAGAGTTCCTTGCAGTGAACCGGGTTCGGATCGGGATGATGGCCGCCGAAATCCGGCAGCGGCATGAAGTTGCGCACCGAGCCCGAGGGAGCGCCGAGACGATTTTCGAAGATTTCCTTGGCATAGGGACCAGTGACGGCACTCATCCCGTCGAAGGCAATGCGGAAGCCGAGGCTGATCAGATTGCGGATGGCGCCGAAATCGAACAGCTCTTCCATCAGCGCAGCATAGTCCTCGACCGGGTCGATGACCGAGAGGATCGTGCCGCCGGGAAGCTCGTCCTTGCCGATGCGGTCGAGATTGACGTCTGCGAAATCAGCAATCTTGTAGCTGTCGATCGTCTTGGAGCGCGCATAGATCGCGTCGGTGATCTTTTCCGGCGCCGGGCCGCCATTGTTGATGTTGTATTTGATGCCGAAGTCTTCGGTCGGGCCGCCGGGATTGTGGCTGGCGGAGAGGATGATGCCGCCGAAAGCCTTGTATTTGCGGATGATGTGGGAAGCGGCCGGCGTCGACAGGATGCCGCCCTTGCCGACCATGACCTTGCCGAAGCCATTGGCCGCGGCCATCTTGACCGCCTTCTGGATGACCTCGCGATTGTAGTAGCGTCCGTCGCCGCCGATGACGAGGCACTTGCCCTGATAGCCTTCCAGCGAATCGAAGATCGACTGGATGAAGTTCTCCGCATAGTTCGGCTGTTGGAAGACCGGAACCTTCTTGCGCAGGCCCGACGTGCCGGGCTTCTGGTCCAGATAGGGCGTGGTGGGGACGGACTTGATCATTTTAGTTCACATGCCTTTCGAGACGAGGCTTGAATAGAGGGCAGCGTAGCGTTCGGCGCTCTTCTCCCAGGAGACATCCGATTTCATGCCCTGCTTTTGCAATTGGGTCCAGAGTTTTCGGTCCTGATAAAAATGCATCGCACGGCGGATTGCCTGTAGCATGCCTGTTTCGGTTACGGGCGCAAATTGTATGCCGGTTGCGACTTTCGCCGCAAGTGCGGCGTGATTGGCGTCGATCACCGTGTCATTCAAACCGCCGGTGCGGGCGACGATCGGCACGCAGCCGTAACGCAGGCCGTAAAGCTGGGTCAGGCCGCAGGGTTCGAAGCGCGAGGGGATGATGATCGCATCGCAGCCGGCCTGCATCAGGTGCGACATCGGCTCGTTATAGCCGATCGAGACGCCGATGCGGCCGGGATGGCGGCTGGCGGAGGCGAGCAGCGCGCCTTCAAGTGCAGCTTCGCCGGAGCCGAGCACGACGAGCTTGCCGCCCATGGCGACGATCTCATCGGCG
Source organism: Rhizobium sp. PRIMUS64 (assembly GCF_023006465.1). Lineage (NCBI taxonomy): Bacteria > Pseudomonadati > Pseudomonadota > Alphaproteobacteria > Hyphomicrobiales > Rhizobiaceae > Rhizobium > Rhizobium sp. PRIMUS64. Next base: position 22,591 of record NZ_JALBGX010000075.1, read on the forward strand.
ACGTTGGCGACGATATCCATGCCCTTCTGCCAGGTGAGACGGCTGATGACGCAGAAGATCGGGGCGTCGTCATTGTCGAGGCCGAAGAATTCGGCGATCGAGCGACGGTTCTCCTCGCGGTTCTTCAGCGTCGTCGGGCCGTAATGGGTGTGGACGACAGGATCGGTCGCCGGGTTCCAGATATCGGTGTCGATGCCGTTGACGATGCCATGCAGATCGTCGATGCGGCTGGCGATGACGCCCTCCAGCCCCATGCCGAATTCCGACGTCAGAATCTCATCGGCATAGGTCGGGCTGACCGTCGTGATCACATGCGCAGTCTTGAGGCCGCCTTTGAGGAAGCCGACAGTGCCGTAATATTCGATGCTTTCGGTGGCGAAGGCATGGGCAGGCAGGCGCAGGCCGGGAAAGATCTCGGAACCGAACTGGCCCTGGAAGGCGATGTTGTGGATGGTCAGTACGCTCGGAAGTTCCAGCGTCGGATAATAGCGCATATAAACCGACGTCAGCGCCGCCTGCCAGTCGTGGGTGTGGACGAGATCCGGCCGCCAGCCGGGCAGCAGGCCGGCGGCGATCTCGGAGGCAGCGAGCGACAGGGCGGCGAACCGACGCCAGTTATCGGGATAGTCCTTGCCGAGCGGATCGAGATAGGGCCCGCCGGGCCTGTCGTAATAGGCCGGCGCATCGAGGACGAGCAGGTCGAGGCCCTCGTGCTGGACCTCGAGCACGGTCGCCCGCTCACCGAGCAGGTCGGGGAATTCGAGCCTGACGACCGGGTCGCGAATGACCTTCATGACGGCGGGATAGCCGGGTAGAAGGGTCTTGGTCTCGACCCCGAAGGCTTTCAGAGCAATCGGCAGGGCGCCGGACACATCGGCCAGACCCCCTGTCTTGATCAAAGGGAAGACTTCGGACGAAACCGAAAGAACTTTCATAAGTTAGATATCCAGCTTGTCGATCATCGGTTGGGTGATCAGGCAGATGCCGCTTTCCGTCCGCCGGAAGCGCTTGGCATCGAGCTCGGGATCCTCACCGACGACCAGACCTTCCGGAATGACGACGCCATGGTCGATCACCACATTCTTGAGCTGCGCGCGCCGCCCGATCTTCACGTTCGGCAGGATGACCGCCCCTTCCATCTTGGAGAAGGAGTTGGCCCTGACACCCGTGAAGAGCAGGCTGTTGTTGAGCATGGCGCCCGAGATGATACAATCGCCTGACACAACGGAGGAGGTGGCCGAGCCGCGGCGATCCTCGTCGTCATGGACGAATTTCGCCGGCGGGGTGATCTCGGCATAGGTCCAGATCGGCCAGGACTTGTCGTAGATATCAAGCTCCGGAACGATCGCCGTCAGGTCGATATTGGCTTGCCAATAGGCGTCGATCGTGCCGACGTCGCGCCAGTAGGGTTCGTGCTCGAAATCCGAACGGACGCAGGACTTGGCGAAGCGGTGAGCGACCGCCTTACCGTTCTTGACGATATAGGGGATAATGTCCTTGCCGAAGTCGCGGCTCGAGGTCGGGTCGGCGGCGTCGCGGCGTAGCGCATCGAGCAGGAACTTGGTGTGGAAGACGTAGATGCCCATCGAGGCGAGGGCGAAATCCGGCTTGTCGGGAATGGGCGGCGGATCGGCCGGTTTCTCGACGAAGGCGATGATCTCGTCCTTGTCGTTGACATGCATGACGCCGAAGCCGACCGCTTCCATGCGCGGCACTTCCAGGCAGCCGATGGTGACGTCGGCGCCGGAATCGACGTGCTGCTGCAGCATCCATTCGTAGTCCATCTTATAGACGTGGTCGCCCGCAAGAATGACCATGTATTCGACGCCGTAATCCTGGATGATGTCGATGTTCTGATAGACGGCGTCGGCCGTGCCCTCGTACCATTGCGTCTCGGAGACGCGCTGGCTGGCGGGCAGGATATCGAAGCTCTCGTTGCGCTCAGGGCGGAAGAAGTTCCAGCCGCGCTGCATGTGACGGATCAGCGAGTGCGCCTTATATTGCGTCGCGACGCCGATGCGGCGGATGCCGGAATTCAGGGCGTTCGACAGGGCGAAATCGATGATGCGGGCCTTGCCGCCAAAATAGACGGCCGGCTTGGCACGCCGGTCGGTGAGTTCCTTGAGACGGCTTCCCCTACCGCCCGCCAGGACATAAGCCATTGCATCGCGGGCAAGTGGCTGAACGCGTTTTTCTACCATTTTCTCCTCCCACCAGTCACTAATTTTCAGGTTCAAGCATGATTGTCGCCAAGGGCGGCAAGGTAATCGAGCAGGTGATGTTGCCGCCGGCATCGACGGCCTGCACGCGCCCGCCGTTGCCCTTGCCGCTGCCGCCGTAAATGTCGGCATCGGTGTTCAGGATTTCCCGCCAGCGGCCTGCGGAAGGCAGGCGGATCGAGTAGTTCTCGCGGTAGACAGGGGTGAAATTGGTGATGACGGCGACCGGCTTCTGGCCCGGCGCCTTGCGCAGCCAGGCAAAGACGGAATTCTGGTGGTCATCGGCGACCAGCCATTCGAAACCTTCGCCCTCGCAGTCACGCTCATGCAGTGCCGGCTTGCTGCGATAGGTGAAATTGAGGTCGCGCACCAGACGCCGCATGCCCTCGTGCATGCGATACTGAAGCAGGTTCCAGTCGAGCGACTTCTCCTCGCTCCACTCGCTCCACTGGGCGAATTCCTGGCCCATGAACAACAGCTTCTTGCCGGGATAGCCCCACATATAAGCGTAGTAGGCGCGCAGATTGGCGAATTTCTGCCAGTCGTCGCCCGGCATTTTGGCGATCAGCGAGCCTTTTCCGTGAACAACCTCGTCATGCGAGAGCGGCAAGACGAAATTTTCCGAATAGGCGTAGAGCAGGCCGAAGGTGAGCTCGTTGTGGTGGTGCCCGCGGTAGATTGGATCGCGGCTCATGTAGCTCAGCGTATCGTGCATGAAGCCCATGTTCCACTTGAAGCCGAAGCCGAGGCCGCCTTCATGCACGGGCTGCGAGACCTTCGGCCAGGAGGTCGATTCCTCGGCAATGGTCATGACGTTGGAATGATTGCCGTAGAGGCGGATGTTGAGATCCTGCAGAAAACGGACCGCTTCGAGGTTCTCGTTGCCGCCATATTCGTTCGGGATCCATTCGCCGTGCTTGCGGGAATAATCAAGGTAGAGCATCGAGGCGACGGCATCGACACGCAGACCATCGAGATGGAATTTTTCGGCCCAGTAGAGCGCGTTGTTGACGAGATAGGAAACGACCTCGGTGCGGCCGAAATTGTAGATCGCCGTGCTCCAGTCCGGGTGGAAGCCCTTGCGCGGGTCTTCGTGCTCGTAGAGTGCCGTGCCGTCGAACCAGCCGAGACCGTGCTCGTCGGTCGGGAAGTGCGCCGGCACCCAGTCGAGGATGACGCCGATGCCGACCTTGTGGCAGCCATTGACGAAACGGGCGAAACCTTCCGGCTCGCCGAAACGAGCGGTCGGCGCGTAGAGGCCGGTCGTCTGGTAACCCCAGGAGGGATCGTAGGGGTACTCGGTGATCGGCAGGAATTCGATATGGGTGAAGCCCATGTCGGCACAATAAGGGATGAGGCTGGAGGCGAGTTCGTCCCAGGACAGCATCGTGCCGTCCTGCCGGCGTTGCCAGGAGGCGGCATGGACCTCGTAGATCGAGATCGGCTGGCGGCGCTTGTCAGTCTCGCGCCAGTGCTTCAGATGGGCCTCGTCTTCCCACTCCTGCACCAGTTCGGCGGCGGCGATGGAGGCGGTCTTCGGTCGGAGCTCGCTGCGCCGCGCGAAGGGATCGGCCTTCAGCGGCAGCAATACGCCGTCCTGGCCGCGGATCTCGAACTTGTAGGCGACGCCGATCGGTACGTCAGGGGCAAAGATTTCCCAAATGCCGCTATCGGAGCGGAAGCGCATCACGTGGCGACGGCCGTCCCAATTGTTGAAATCGCCAACGACGGAAACGCGCTGTGCGTTCGGCGCCCAGACGGCGAAATGGATGCCCTGGGCGCCGTCATGCTTGATGAGGTGGGCGCCCATCTTGTCGAACAGCCGCAGATGCGAGCCCTCGCGGGCGAAATAATCGTCCATCGGTCCGAGCACCGGACCGAAACTGTAGGGATCAGTGACTGCCCATTCGGCATCGCCGCGCCGGGCACGGTAACGCACCGGCTGGAGCTTCGTGAGGGAAACCGGGCCGGCAAAGACGCCGTCGGCATGAAGCTGTTTCAGCTCGCCGATGACGCCGCCGTCGAGCGTCATGGCGGTCACCTCCTCTGCGCCCGGAATAAAGCACCGGGCGACGAAGGCGTCGCCGGCCTGGTGCACACCCAGGACGGCAAAGGGATTGGAATGCGAGCCGGCAAGGATCGCCGTGATTTCATCTGCCGAAATTTCCCAGGAAAGCTTTACTTCAGGGACGGTCTTCGGCGTTTTCATCCGGCTCTCCAGATTTCGTCTGCATATTGCCTGATGGTACGGTCGGAAGAGAACCAGCCCATCCGCGCCGTATTGTTGATTGTCTTGGTGTACCAGGCGGACTGGTTGGTCCAGATCTGGTCGACTTCCCGCTGGGCCTGGGCATAGGCGTCGAAGTCGGCAGCGACCATGAACCAGTCATGCGAATAGATGCCGTCGATCAGCGCCGTATAGCGATTGCGGTCATCGGGCGAGAAGACGCCGGAACCGATAGCGGCAAGCGCCTGGGCGAGTTCGCGCGATCCCTCGATGATGGCGCGGGGATTGTGGCCATCACTGCGGACCTTCGACACCTCGTCGGCCTTGAGGCCGAAGATGACGATGTTGTCCTCGCCGACATTGTCGCGCATCTCGACATTGGCGCCATCGAGCGTGCCGATCGTCAGCGCGCCATTGAGGCCGAACTTCATGTTGCCCGTGCCGGACGCTTCCATGCCGGCGGTCGAGATCTGCTCCGAGAGGTCGGCGGCCGGAACCATGACTTCGGCGAGCGAGACATTGTAGTTCGGCACGAAGACGATTTTCAGCAAGCCGCGTACCGACGGATCGTTGTTGATCGTGCGGGAGACGTCGTTGATCAGCTTGATGATGAGCTTGGCATTGTAATAACTTGGCGCCGCCTTGCCGGCGAAGAGTTTTACGCGCGGCACCCAGTCGAGCTCGGGATGCGAGCGGATCTGGTCGTAGAGCGCGACGGCCTCGATGATGTTCAGCAGCTGGCGCTTGTATTCGTGGATACGCTTGATCTGGATATCGAACATCGCCGACGGATCGAGCTTCACACCCATGCGGCTGGCGACGAGGTTGGAGAGTGCCACCTTGTTGGCGCGCTTTACCGCTGCGAACTTCTGCTGGAAAGCCGGATCGGAGGAATGCACGTCGAGCGCACGCAGCTTCTCGGCATCATCGAGGAATTCGTCGCCGATCGCCTCGCGGATCAGGCCGGTGAGGCCGGGATTGCACTGCTGCAGCCAGCGGCGCGGCGTGATGCCGTTGGTCTTGTTGTTGATGCGGTCGGGATAGAGCTTGTGCAGGTCGGCGAAGACGGTGACCTTCATCAGGTCGGTGTGCAGGGCCGAGACGCCGTTGATCGAATGCGAGCCGACGAAAGCGAGGTTGCCCATGCGCACGCGGCGGTCGCCGCTTTCATCGATCAGCGAGATCGAGCGGATTTCCCCGTCGGAGAAGTTCTTGCCCTTGCGGGCATCGATCAGGATCTTGGCATTGATCGCATAGATGATCTGCATGTGGCGCGGCAGCAGACGCTCGAACAGCGGCACCGCCCAGCTTTCCAGCGCTTCGGGCAGAAGCGTGTGGTTGGTGTAGGAGAAGGTATTGCGGGTGATTTCCCAGGCTTGATCGAAGTCCATGCCGTGTACGTCACAGAGCAGGCGCACGAGTTCGGCGACAGAGACGGCGGGGTGGGTGTCGTTCAGCTGGATCGCCACCTTGTCCGGCAGCGAGGTGAAATCGTCATATTGCTGCAGATGGCGGCGAAGGATGTCCTGCAGCGAGGCCGACGAGAAGAAGAATTCCTGGCGCAGACGCAGTTCCTGGCCGGCCGGGGTGGCGTCGGCAGGATAGAGAACCCGGGTCAGGCTTTCGGCCTTGTTGCTTTCGCGGAGCGCGCCGATGTGGTCGCCGGCGTTGAAGGCATCGAGCAGGATCGGATCGATCGGTTGCGCCGACCAGAGGCGCAGCGTGTTGACGCGCTTGCCGCGCCAGCCGACGGCCGGCGTGTCGAAGGCGGCGGCGATGACGCGCTCGGCCGGTTTCCAGACGTAGCGCGGCTGGTCGTCATGGGTCGTGATGAATTCGACGGCGCCGCCGAAGCCGATTTCATAGGAGCTTTCGCGGCGCTCGAATTCCCAGGGATTGCCATGGGCCAGCCAGTTTTCCGGCAGTTCCACCTGCCAACCGTCGGCCAGCTGCTGGCGGAAGAGGCCGTGAACATAGCGGATGCCATAGCCATAGGCCGGAACGTCGACCGTCGCCATGCTCTCCATGAAACAGGCAGCCAGACGGCCGAGGCCGCCGTTGCCGAGTGCGGCATCCGGCTCCAGGCCGGCAATGACGTTGACGTCGACGCCGAGCGAGGCGAGCGCATCGCGCACCTCCTCCATCAGGCCGAGGTTCGAAACGGCGTCGCGCATCAGGCGGCCGATCAGGAATTCAAGAGAGAGATAATAGACGCGCTTGGCGCCGGTTGCATAAACCTCGCGTGTGGACGCCATCCACCTGTCGATGATGCGGTCGCGCACCACCAGGATCGTCGCCGTCAGCCAGTCATGTGGCTTTGCCACCTTGGCATCCTTGCCGATGCGGTAGGTCAGACGTTCGATGATTTCTTCAGCGAGAATTTCCGGCCTTGAACTGCGAGGGGCGGGGGAGGGGATGATCGGCTTGGAAACAGTGTTCATCGTCAGGTCTCGCCAATTTTAATTTTGTTTCAGGATGTTATGCCTGATTCAATCAATTTGTCGCTTGCGCAGCCGACAGTTTATGCATCGTTACTAAGCACTTGCAACAAAGGATTTGGGCAAACGAAAAATTTGCGAAACCTTCATATTCACACGGGTTGAGGGGGTTGATTTCAATCGCTTTTCTCGATCTGATGGGCCGAACGAGGATAACGAAAAGCCGCTCCGGTTTGTTCCGGAGCGGCTATTTTGTTCGGCTTTTGGCCGGGACCGATCGTCAGTTCGTCAGGCGCGTCAGCTGTGCGGAGGCTTTCGCTCCGATCGCCTTGAAGGCGGCAAGCAGGTCTTCCATCTTTTCTGCCTGGAAATAATGGGCGTCATCGGAAGCGCAATAGTGCAGCAGCGCCTGCCCACCCTCGGGTGCCATGAAGGCGATCGTATAGATTTCAATGCCCTTGGACTTGGCGGCGTCGCATGTCTTCTTGGTCGCAGTGTCGTAGGAACGGCCGTTGTTGCTATCGTTGTTATTGTCGCCGTCTGTCATAAAGACGATGTACTTCTTGGGCACTTGCCCGGTCTTCTGCTTGTGGGCGGCGTCTTCGGCGTCATTGCCCGCGGCGTTCTTGGCGGTGAGAGACGTGTAAGCCGTATTCACTGCGCCGCTTGAATTCGTACCACCTCCCGACTGAAGCGCGTTGACATAGCTCGTGACAGCGGTAGTTCCCCAAGCCAGACTGCTGGCAGGGTATTCAATGATATCGTAGGATACCGCGCCTGTGCGTACATATTCGGCATTGGGATCCGCGCTATTGAGCTGGCCGAAGAGATTGCCGGCGGCGAGCTTCAGTGCTTCTATTTTAGTGTAATAACGCGTACGCGTGCCGGTGCAGGTGTCGTAGATTGTCTTACCGTTTTTGTTGAGGTGAGGGTTGCATTTATAGGTGAATGATTCCGTCATGACGGTGGCGGTATCATCTCCCATTGACCCCGATTTATCGAGTGCGAGGAACATAGAGATCGAGCCTTGGGTCTGTGAATGCCCGCCGACCGTCGTGCCAGAGGTCGAGAGATGCTGTGTCTTGAAGCCAACCGCCTGCATCAGCGGATTGACCGTGAGGTCGTAACTCGGCGAAACCGTTACTTGGTAGGATGTCGATTTGCCCGATGTCGTTGTTTGGACATTCACGCCCGTTGAGCTCTTGATATCGGTGCCGCTCTGCAGGTAATTCGCCATCTGCGCCGCGACGAAATTCCGTGCAAACGTTTCGGCCTCAGCGGTTGAGATCGTGCCGTTCGCCAGCGCGGTGGCGGTTGCTAGCGCCGCCGAATCGGCTGCTTCCTGCAACTGCTGCTTCGAGAGCAATATGTCGCCCACCTGGATCGCCATGCCGGCCGCCCCAAAAAGGACGGGCAGCAGGATCGCCGTCATGATTCCGAAATTGCCGCCACGGTCGCCAAGCATGCGACGCAGGCAGGGATTTTGTAAAAAGGAGGTGCTCATCATGTTCACCCGTATATGGAGGCCCTGTGAGGTGATATTAGCCACGCCCCTCCTTTCCGCTGTCCTTACGGCGTCAATAGAATTTTAACGAATCGTCGGATTTTTCCAGTTTTGGGATTATTTCAGGGGGATCACGTCGACCGCCTGGACGGCGCGTTGGCCGCCATAGCTTTTCAATACGCCGATGACGGGAACGACGTCGGAATAGTCGCGGCCATAGGCGACGACGATGTGGTCCGTGCCGGCGGGGATGTTGTTGGTCGGATCGAGCTCGATCCAGCCGATCGTCTCACCACACCAGATCCGCACCCAGGCATGCATGGCGTCCGCCCCTTCCAGCCGCTCCTTGCCGGGCGGCGGGATGGTGCGCAGGAAACCGGAGACGTAGCCGGCCGGAATGCCGAGGCTTCGGAGCGCCAGGATCATGATGTGGGTGAAATCCTGGCAGACGCCGCGCTTCAACTTGAACGCCTCGAGCGGCGTCGTGTCCACCGTCGTCGCGTCAGGGTCGTAGGTGAAATCCTTGTTGATGCGGGCACAGAGCGCATGGGCGATCTGCATCGCCGTCAGCTCAGGCATGGCGCAGCTTCGCGCATAGTCGGCGATCTCGCGCGCTTGGGTCAGGCGCGGGCTGTCGCCAAGGAAATGGTGCGGCGAATCCGGCGCCAACGACCAGATGCCTGATATCTCTTCCGGCAAGTCGGCAAGCAACGGCGAGAAATCGGCGGCGATCGGCTGGCTTTCCACCTGCACGCGGGCTTGCATGCGAATGTCGAGCGTCTCGTGCGGCGCGCGCAGCATGAAGGAGGTGGTGGGATGATGGAAGAAATCGACGAAATGTGACTGCTCGTCCGGCGTCGGCGAGATGGTGATCGAGCCGGCGACCAGGCGCTGCCGGTTGGGCAGCGACAGCGGCATCAGGCGCATGACGTGGCGGGCGCCGGAGGCCGGTACGTCGTAGCTGTAACCCATGTGGAGGGAGAGATCGTAGAGCATCGCCGTCACCCGAGATAGGTCTGGGCGAGCAGATCGGAAAGCTGCTCCAATTCGCGCTCGAGCCGTTGATAGACTTCGACCCCCATGCCCTCCGGCGTCATCACCGCCAGGCCGGAATGGAGCCGCATCGCCTCGCGGTAGAAGGGCGACATCTGGCCGTTGATCAGGGCATTCGGCAGTTGCTCGACCTCGTGGTGGATCTCGTTCACCTGGAACAGGACCGAGCGGGGGTTAAGGGGATCAAGCGCCAGCAAGTCGGTGACGGTCAGCCGCGCCGTGTTGACGTTGTAGCGGCGGCGGTGGGTCATGACGCTGTCGCCGATCTCGAGCAGCATGTCGAGGGCGCCGTCGGGCGCTTCCGGGCCGGACATGTGGCCGAGCAGGCGCGTCATGTGCAGGCCACGCTCGATATAGCGGCCGAGCGAGAGGAAGCGCCAGCCGGTGAAGCGGTACATGTTCTCGTGCACGAGGCCGGCGAAGCCCGCGAGTTTACGCAGAAGGATCGTCATCGCATGGCTGGCATCGTCGCCGGCAGCGACAGTGACGTGAAAGCGGCGTGCGGTTTTGGCGAGATCGTTGAGCGCCAGCCAGCCGTCCGGCGAGAAACGGTCGCGGATGTTGCTCGCCGAATAAACGGCGCTGTCGATGTTGCGCAGGAGCGTTTCCGGCACGGCCTCGGCGGTATCGATATCGACGGCCGTGAGATACTCGGAGACATCGGCGAGCAGCGGCTGGTTCGGATCGGCAGCTTCGGCGTAACGCGCGTGCCAGGCACGCAGGATGCGCAGCGCCCCTTCGGCGCGTTCGATGTAGCGGCCGAGCCAGAACAGATTATCGGCTGCCCGGCTCGGCAGGCTGCCCGGCATGTTGCGGGTGAAGCTGCCCTCGGCCGGCAGCAGCGTGTGGCGCTCGACCGGCTTGTCGCTGACGATCCAGACATCGGCGG
>NZ_JALBGX010000076.1:0-32914 GCF_023006465.1 Rhizobium sp. PRIMUS64
GTTGCAGTTGCGGAGACAGACTATTATGCCGAGCTTTCGTTCTTGGATTACCGGAAATCTCGGGCTTTAGGGAATGGGCTCGGCATAGTATCGGGCTCGGGATAAATTCCTGACCTTCATATCGATCAGTTGAAGCTGAAGAGCCGGAATTTTCATTAGAAGGGAACGCGGCGTTTGGATCGGACCTTCTTGTTAATTGCGGTCGCTCCTATTTTTTCGTAGACCGCGCCCATTGGTGCAGGAGTTACAGGACATCCTATGGGTACATGGGGCAAAGACGTTTTCGAAAATGATGCTGCGAGTGATTGGATGGCACTGTTCGACCGGCTGGGATTTCTTGCTGTGACCACCCCGCTTGCCGAAATTGCTGAGTATTCGGATTTAGGGAAACCTATTCCGGCGGAGACAGAACAAACCTTCTGGGCGATGTGTGAGGTTGTGGCAATCGCGGGAGGATTACCAACTCCTCCATCCATCGACGATCACAAACTAGCGATTAGGCGCGATGCCGGGAAAATATTAAAAATCCCAAATCTCAGACAGCGGATCATGGTGGCGTTGGAACGATTGGACGCTTCGGAAACGGAGCTGAAAACACTTTGGATGAGCGCTGGTGAAGGCGGTGATTTTGAAGCTGACTGTAAGCGATTGCGGGGTTCCGTGCTCAAAGTTCTTGCTCAATGAGCTAGTTCTCAAACGTGTTATTGCTGGATTCTCCTCCTCATTGCGGTTGCGGCCACTGCTTGCGTGCAATTTAACCGATGTTCTTCACGATTCCTCTGAAGGTTGATGCGATACGGTCCTCATACCAGCGCGGAGCATCATGATCTCATGCACTTCCTCAGTTTCATACTCCCACCCTACGCCATTGGCTTCCTCGCCTTGTGCTTTTGGTGGCGGTGGTGGTTGCTCGTTCCCGCTGGGCTCGTGGCGGCAGTTCTGGCCAAAATCGAATACGCGAGTGTCAATGCCTCGGACGGGGCTGGCGCGGCATTGGGGATCATTCTCGTTGTCTTCGTGATGATTGGTGCCGCCAGCGGTTCCGTTGCAAGCGGGCTTGTGGTGATCGGACGCACGACCCGAGTGCAGGCACTGCGGGCCGTATACGTGCTTCCTATCGTCTTCATCATAGGCTTCGGCAGTTATTTCGTGGTCACCTGGACCCAGCAGAAAATCAGGGAGGCTCGCTATGCGCCGCCCTCTGCCGCATGCCTCGACAACCTGCATCCGGCCCGGATCGCCGATGTCGACATAGCGATTCCAGTCGCGCCTGGTATCTTCCTCTACGGCGATGGAATGAACGACGACCATTACATTCTTTGGAGCAACCCAGATGCTCGCGCCTTCTGTAGCGAGGCAGATGGAGGCAACGCGACCTTGAAGTCCGTGGTCTTCACGTTGGATGGCAGCCCATCGCGGAGAGAGATGCAGACTAACCGACCGTTTTGCTCGCGCCCGCACCCTGAATATCCGTGGGCCGAGATGGCTTGTCACCTGATCCCGACCGACGTTATTCCCGACAAGCCTGTCCAAATGACAGTTTCCGTCAAGGCCTCGGACCCCTCGGTACGTGAACGTGAAGCGATATTGAAGAACCAGCCCACCGTGGCTTCGGACGGCCTCAGAACCTATCGCTCGCAGAATGACTTCTACCTGCAGCGGCCGGACGGATATTTCGCTCAATGCCGGGACTATCGTTCCAAAAGCCAACCTTGGCTCTACTGCACGGCCAAAGAGGAGTTATCAGACAAGCTCACCATCTCGTACGATTTCAGGAGCACTGCCGAGCTTTTCATAACGCAGTCGGCGACTGTTGCGACCAATGCCCGTGCGATCTTCAATTCTCTAAAACCGTAAACGTTCGTTCCCTATGCGCGGCAAAGCGCTCTTCCGCACAGTCTATTTTATCGCAAAGAGCAGTAGCAATGTGCGTTCAACGTTCACTGCTGCAATGACACAAGATCGGAGAAACGATTATGGGTGGAGTTAATATCTATTGTGGTTCGTTCGTCGGCGAGGACAAGTCCGGCACCAAGTTCGAGACCGTCCTGTCTGAAGTTGCTGCGAATGATGGCAGGGCCAACACTAAAAAAATCATCCTGGGCATAATGGAGTCAATCAACGATGCTGATGATCACATTCTGATCTCAGCAGAGGATGCAAAAGAGCTGATTTTTCCGCTTACAGAATACCTTCAGCGTCTTCGTGACGACATCAGCGCTTTTGATTTGAGAGAATATTGCGCAATTGATCTGCTGAAAGCGTGCGAGGTGGCGGTCGAAGAGAAGGAGCCAATTGCCTTAGTTTGGTAGGATTTTGCTCGCCGCCTGGCACATGCGTATTGACCTAACGGATTCACCGTTTCTTCCGACCTGCATCCTTATGCTTCGCTGCGTATACAAAGTGGCGATACCAATGGACCCAGCCGGAAACCTCCGAAACGACATCAAAGTTGCACTGCATCGCCAGAATTTAACCGCTTGGCAGCGCACGTTTCTGACCGACATTCACGCTCGTCTCGAACGATCCGGCGGACAGGCTCGCCTTTCCGATAAACAGTGGCGCAAGATTTTCGAAATCCTCGGGCGGCCGGACAACGTGATTGCGTTGCCGCCACGAACGGTCACCGCCTATCCGCCTCGCCCCCAACCCACCAAATTGTACCGACCTCGTTTCGGTCGGGCAGGTAGACGGTTGAGATGGCGTCTTCGAAATCTTGCCATTGGATTTTTGGTCGTGATGACCGTTGCTGTCGGACAGCAGGCATTCGAATTCGGCCGAGCGCAATTTCAATCGGCTCCGGCAGCCTTGAGGGGTTCGCAAAGCCAGGAATTCACGGTGACTGACGGGGATACCGTTCATGTCGTCGGCGATGCCACCGGCACGCGGTTGGTCGGCTTCAATACCCCGGAGAAATTCTCGCCGCAGTGTGAATATGAGCGTCAACTGGGAGAACGGGCATCGTCGCGTCTTCGGGAACTGGTTGCCCATGGCAGTGCCCAGCTGACAAAAGTCGCATGTGCGTGTGGGCCCGGCACCGAAGGCACTAGCGAATGTAACTATGGCCGCTCCTGCGGAATATTGCGCGTCGACGGGAAGGATGTAGCCAGCATCCTGATTAGCGAGGGTCTTGCTGTGCCGTTTGCGTGTGGCAGGACGAGCTGTCCGCCGACGCCTCGGCCCTGGTGCAGGGAATAACCCCATGTTCCGGCGGGCCCTTTCGCATGTTGAATGGCTTGTTAATGCATGTTCACGTTGATCCGCTTAGTCAGCTAATCGCGCTCTCGATTTCGATTAGTCTCAGGAATAATACCTCTGGAGCGTGACCCTGGCGCGGGTTCGTGTCGATCCAGTTTGGCAGGAGTCGACATACGTTCTCGCGGGCGACCGCTCCAAAAGTGGCGATGGCGCTTGCTCCAGGCCGTGACATCATTGCCAAGAGCTTGTTCTTCCGGGAAGCGGATCAGTCGCTGTGGGCGGCAATCGCGTCGTTTTTAAATTCGCCCCATCCAGCACGACGATCCAGATCGAGGGTCGGGGTGACTGTTGAGATTGCCTTCACCAGTTCTGGGAATGAGCTTGCATTTTGTGCAACCTATGAACTATTAATGTGAGGCCGTTGTACTTATGGGGGTATTATCAGTGGCGCTTTCTGCGGAATTTCGCAATCAAGGGTCGATGTCGCGATTGACCAGGGCTCCGCAACGTTCGGCGTTGGTTGTAAGACCCGTCGCATTTGTGCGTTGCTGGCCTCTCTTGCCTTCACGTCGGCACCTCGTGCAGCGCTATGAGAAACAGTCGACATAGCGGCTGCTGACAAAGCTTCGTATGACAATGTCTCCCGGTATCCGCTCCATCGGGACCTATATTTGTTGCCTGATAGGAATAGAATATTTCGGTGAAGGGGGCTTCGCGGCAAGAATAATTGCGTATAGATCCGTTTTGGTATCGTTACGCCAGCATCTTATATTTCGTCAATTCTGACAGTTCGCCTGCCGAAGATGCGTTATATCTAAATCGAACTTAGATTTTGTTCGAGGAGGCTGAGCCCTTGTTGCCTGACGGTGACGCGCCTGTTCTTTTCTCGATGCTCGTATCCATCATGTCCAAAGGAGAAACCCTGATGGGAATTCAAGAGGTTCTGAACAACCTTAATTTCGTCGATGCCCTCGTTGGGGAGGAGGCGCGCATCAGAGCGCTGATATCTGATTTGTACAGAATCTCCCCAACGGCCCGGAGTATTTTCGATGTTGTGGCAGCGGGCGAAACGCTTACGTTCGAGCACGTCCCGAATGTGATGAGTTCGGAAGAAAGCTCATTTTTGGTCAAGTACGACCCGCAGGCCCTGGACGGTAAGTGCGTTATCGATACCGAGGGGACAGTATCACATTATTCCTTCGAACAGGCGCTCATGCACGAGATTATCCATGGCGTCATGGGCTATACAGACGGTGAGAACAGGGGCGTTCCCCCGAATTTTCTGCAGAACAGTGGATATGACTATGTGGGCGACACAGTCAAAGTTGAGCAGATTATTGCTGGTGAAATGTCCAAGGACGCTTATTACGATCCTCTGTTCGTTGAGCGCGCGTCCTATCATTCGACGCTCTCGGAGGACCAACTAGCGACGCTTGATCTTTTCTCGGACAGCTTGAGCGATCTGACCGGATTGGTGCTTGTTGATGATCTCGGAGAGGCGGGATTATCTGGCGGGAATGAAATCGACACAAGGGACTTCTCGGTCCCGGTCTTATTAATTGGCCTAAGCGGTGATGACGTAATCCACGCTGGTTCTGGGGACGACTATCTGTACGGAGGCACGGGTAGCGACAAATTGTTCGGTGGAAACGGCGATGACTTCCTTTCGGGAAATTCGTATTCCGACAAGCTCTTTGGGGAGGCTGGTAGCGACTACATTTTCGGAGACGCAGACGACGATATCCTAATCGGCGGAGCGGGTAATCCAGATCAGTTAAACCTCTCAACGCTTCATTCTGAGTGGTATGATGGCGAGGTAGATTTCCTTCTGGGGGGCGATGGTTTCGACACGTACTACATTTTCGCCACCGAGGGATTCTACGGCGGAGTCATAAGTAGTCAAATTACTTGGGATGCGATTGAAAAATCAGACTGGATTGATAAGAGCGACAACGACTTTGTCGCCAACATTCAAATTGTTCAGGACAACGTATGGGCCAACTTTGCACTGACAAGTGGAATGGTGGCCGCTGCCCTTAGTGGCTATGATGGCGACCCATATCTCATCGGATCAGCCACCTTCAATACCGGCGGAGGATCGTTCCAGGAAGACGTCCTCGGGAAAATGGTGGACGATTTCTTCGTGGTCTACACGGAAGTGATCGATGCGAAAAAAATCCTATGCGTCTTCCCGAGTCTCCCGGAACCAGAGGAGCAACTGATAGCTGATCCGTCTTCGCCGGACGGCTTCGAACTGTGGCAATCGGCACAGCGATCCTTCGATGCCGATCTCCTGCTGGTCTAGTTAGCAACAAAACGTCCGCGATCTCGCCAACCTCAGTCGGTGTGCTCGCTCCGGCTGAGGTGTTTCCTTCTTTGGATGATCTTCGTATCATCGCCGGGGGCTGGCGGTGTTTCCACGCCTGCGCAAACGTAGTGACGAGGGTGCAATTAATGAACCGACTGACCGTCTTCTTTTCCGTTGCGCTGGCGACCGGTGCCGCCCATGCAGACCAAGTTCCATTCCTCCCCAATACCAACGTCCCAGACTACACGGCGAAGATGGTTGTGCGGGAGACCTACGGGGATGGGAAGGACAATTGGAGGGTCGTGAAACATCACAACGGCTGGACGCACGTTGAGGAGACACAACATGACGAGACACATATCTGGTACGGACACTTCTTCCAGAACATTGTACTGTCGACAGGCAAGAAGGGCGGGGAAGAGATAAATCGCTTCACTATCAATCAGGCCGATCTGTCGCGCGAACATCTCGGCATCAAGGAGGTCAAAGAAACGGATGATGTCGAAACCATAGGCGGCGAGGAGTGTCGATGGCGGCAAATAGTTCGAGGCCCTCCGCCAAGCCCTATTTGGATGACCTGCTTGAGCAGCGACGGGATCGAGGTCGCAACAAAAGTTCTCTTCTCCCAGGGCAACGTGATGTCCGAGGCGCGACTGACCGAGATCGCGCGCGGTCCGGTGCCGGAAGCCGAGGTAATGCCCCCCAGCCAGCTTTTTGACGCCAGCACGTGGCTCAGACCTCTGCGCAATTACCCGGATCGTCCTCCGAATGCCACCGACTTCGAAGCGAAATTAGTCGCAAGGGCGTCTGAGAATCCGTCGATAGACAGAACGTCTGAAGTGCGTTTGTTGCGACATTATCCTTGGTGGCTTCGTCAACGGACGGGCAAGGACGGATCGATCCAGTTCACGGTTTGGAACGAGCTTGAAAACCAGGGAATTTCTTATTTGTCATCAAAGGGGCAGCGTAGGATCGAGGCTGCTCGTTCCCCCGTGGACCCGAAGCGCCCCTTCATAGGCTTCGGCATGTCAAGGAGAATGGAAAATCTGGGCAAGCAGGATCGGTTTCTAGGCGAGAATTGCACATGGTATGACCTGATGCCGAACACGGCTGATGCAGGCCAAAAGCAGTGCATCAGTTCCGACGGTATTCCTTTGAAAGACGACTACTGGTCCGGCTTGAGTGCGGTCGAAAGCTTTGACACGGTGGAATTCACCCGTCGGCCCGTTGACATGAACGAAATGCAGCCGCCTCGCGAATATCTCGATTCCAAAGCTTGGGGATTTGAGTTCCAATAGCCGGAGAGTTGGCGGACATGACATAGCCGGACTTTGCGCCCAACTGCGCATGTTGGCTGTTGCCGGTAGGCCCATCGTTTTCATTACCGTAAAACCATGTTCGCAAGCCGAAAGTCGACTGGGTGGAGGGATTTCTATAATCTCCAGGCTCTCACGGTACTGTAACTCTTTTCCTTCTTCTCCTCTCTTCAACGATGATCCCGGCGGCCGCCCAGACAGAAAAAAGCCGTTGTCGGCGGCAAGGATTTTGATGCGACGGCGGCCACCCAAGCCAGATGATACCTTGAGGAGGTCCTGGTCCATGGACGCACTTAATCCAGCGGCACATGTTCAGATCGACGAAATGTGCCCGCGTGATGTTTCTGGGGACGATTCGGATCGTTTCAAACGATGCCGCGATGCAATTCACTTGGAATTCGCCGCTCTCGTCGACCGTGCAGTGGCAGCGGGGCGGGCGGACGAGGTGCTGCAATCATCGAGTTGGCAGATAATCACACGCTGATTACTTGCCGCGAACGCCGATCTGACGCTCTGCTGATGATGTCGATAAGAAAGCGCCTCTGAATTGAATTCGAGGGGGGCGGCTCCAGAGAGAAAGTTTGACCTCCTGATCGGAAGGGTTACGCTGTCGACCACGGGAACCGAGGTCGTTGTAATCATGTGCAATCTCTACCGCATGGAGGACAAGGACTGGGTCAGCAAATGGGCCCAGGATGCCGAGAGCCTGATTAACCTGATGCCCGCCTATCAAATGAACCCCGACCAATGGGGGCCAATCGTTCGCAACACTGCTGATGGCCGCAAGCAGCTTGTGCATGCGCGGTGGGGATTGCCGTCGCCGTTTTTTGCAATCAAGCAGGCGGCTGAAGCCCGGGCTGAGAAATTGCGGCAGAAGGGCAAGCCGGTCGATATGGAGTTGCTCATCCGGATGGAGCCGGATAAGGGCACCACAAACATCCGAAATCTCAATCTTCCGCATTGGAAGAAATGGTTCGGTGTCCAGAGCCGTTGCGTCGTGCCGGTGACCAGCTTCGCCGAGCCCGACCCCGCCAGCAAGCAGGAGGGCGGCAGCACACCGAACGCCTGGTTCGCCCGTGACGAAAGCAAGCCGCTGATGTTCTTCGCGGGCGTGCACGTCCCGCAGTGGCAAAGCGTCCGGAAAGTCAAAGATGGCCTGACCGCAGACGATCTCTACGCCTTCTTGACGACCGATCCCAACGACATCGTCAAGCCGATCCATCAGAAGGCGATGCCGGTCCTCTTGCTGACCCAAGAAGAGGTGGATGTATGGATGCGTGCACCCTGGGAGGAGGCGAAGGTGCTCGCCCGACCGCTTCCGAACGACCAGATCGTGGTGACGTCACGGGAACCCTATGGTTCGACCATCGTGACCACGTCCGGGGAGCCGGTGTCCCTGCCGACCTTTCTTTGAACGCAGAAACATCATCGATCTCAGGAAGTTAACCGTTCAATAGCCAATGAGCGGAGGTTTTAGATGTCCCAAAGTGCACGAAGCCGCAATCGGAGCCCGCGTCGCGGCTTACCACGATCACGAGGTCCGCTTCGAGGCAAAGCGTGGCATTGGAGGACTACCCTGTGGGGGCCGTGATATGCGTCAGCGCAACAGGATGCCACCGACCTTGCTCCATCCGTGATCGAACGAGGTCCCCATAGGACACGGCGTCTTTCGGCCGCTTCCTCTTGTGACGGTTCTTGTTGCAATACAGACAGGCAGCGACGACGTTCTCCTCGGTATCCCGCCCCCCGTCACATCGAGCCTCCAAATGCTCTGCCGTACACCGGAAGTGCAACGCGGCGCGGTCGGTGACTCGGAAGCGTGCGCTGAAGATTTTTGGATCAGTCTCCCACATGGGCTGCTGGCAATAATAGCATTGCCACCTTTGGTTCTCGGCTGCTCTACGTCTAAGAATTTGTATGCGGCTGTTTGATTTCATGAGTCCACGTCCATTGCTTCATTGCTGAAGCGGACGTGCAACGGACCAAAGGACCGCCCCTCAGTTGGGAGGATATTCCTCGCACAAGACGACGCCTGATGGCGTCACTCCGCAGTCTTTGAACGGTACGAGCACCTAGATTCTGCGCCACGTTGACGGGCCTTAAACCAACCCCAAGCAAGCATATCCACTTGCCTCCGTCCGACCCCAAGGTAAATGGGTTAGCCAGATTGTCAACCACAACAGGGGATATGCAGACCGTATTATCGCAGCCAGCCGCTCTCTTACTGATTGTCATCGGTGAACGACAGTAAGGGCAGCGATACCCGCCTCATCGGCCGCACGCAATAGCGCTTTTCGGAACTGCTCGGGACCAATCTGTCCGTTAATTGCGTCGACGCAGGCTTTTACGGCAGCGACGTATTCGTCGCCGTCACCGCAGGGCCAATCTTTGATCAGGAAATGCGCTGCATCGCCGACCGTGCATACAATCTTGTGCGCTCCCCGACCGCGCAGAGCTAGCCCGACTGGGGTGAATGCCGACGATGTGTTCCAGTTCATTGTCCCCGACCCCTCAAGGCACATATTGCAATCCCCACGCGCCATATACGCGCGTATCTTAAATCTGGATTGAAAAATATAACTGATGGCTACGTCGTCGAAGAGCTGCGTCTGAAAAAGGAGAGGGCGCTCTACGACCTAATGCCGGAGCGCCCTGAGCTGCGTCGGCCTTTGTTGCGACTATGGTCAACGGCAGCACGCCGAGATGACGAGATTCTGGTCAAATTGCAACCGCTAGCTCAGCAAATTTCGCGCGAAGGTCCGAACTGGCATTTCGTAATCGCCCGTTTACCAGCTTTTCGAGCTGATGGCAGGCCCATCTTGGAAGAAGCGGTTGTTTTGCGTACAATCAAATTACTAACAAGGGTTGTGACTGGTGCTGTATATTGCGATTGGATTTCTCCTAGCCCACGTTGCCCTTGCTGCAGCAATGTTCACTCTTGGCGGTGAGCATCCATGGGTACTTGCCCTTCTTCTCAGTTGGTATGGTTTCGCCATGCTCGGTCTCATGGCCGTCATCTGGGTTCATTATAAAAAATCGACCCGGCGCATGGAGTCGTCTCATTAAAATGCAGGGGAATTCAACCTCGCAGCCAAGCGACGTGGGGCAAACTCTGATCGCAGAGGGCCTTGGTGCGATCATGATCATCTCACGAAAAAGCCGCCGAATGGGCTCAGCCTCTTCTTGCCCGC
The DNA here is from genome assembly GCF_023006465.1 of Rhizobium sp. PRIMUS64. Lineage (NCBI taxonomy): Bacteria > Pseudomonadati > Pseudomonadota > Alphaproteobacteria > Hyphomicrobiales > Rhizobiaceae > Rhizobium > Rhizobium sp. PRIMUS64. The sequence continues at coordinate 10,014 of NZ_JALBGX010000076.1, forward strand.
TTCCTCGAAACGCGATGATTTCCGTGGAAATCTAGAAATGGCAACCTTAGTTCGGCAGCTTAGGATCGCGTTGGTCACAATCTTATGCATCGTCGTTTTTGCGGCGTTGTTCGAGTTCTTCAACGCCGTCCCGACATATCTTTCTCTCTCAGATCACATTGAGCGAGGCAGCGCAAAAAGTGGCAGCACTCTGGTCTTCGAAGCGCTCGTGTGGGGACTGTTATTCCGTGCGCCGGGCTATCTCTTCAATGGCACGGCACCGTTACTGATCGTGCTGGCGGCGGCGGAATGGAGGTCAACGAAGAGCTGGCTACCGTATTTTGCGATTTGGCTCATTGCTGGGCTGCTGGCGACGGGTTTTCCGATCACTGATCCCTTGAGACTTGCGGCCGCCCTGCTTGCTGCCGCTGCCGTCAGCTATCTCTACTGGCTGCTCGCGGGAAAATCCGCAGGTGGTTGGCCGCAGGTCTGGCGGAAGAGGGGGCCCGCCTCTACCCGGAAACTGGTGAACTACGCCGCCTATGTCCTGCTGGCATATCTCGGTTACCAACTTTCTGGCTATCTCTACTATGGCGGCAAGCTGCTTTGGGTCACCGTTGTTTCTAAGCCTGGTGCGGGAACACCGCCCTTCCAAGCGGAATACAAACGAGAGCTGACCGCTTCCCAGAAGGTCGCCATGATGGATTTCCCCGATCCAGTGTCCTGCCTGAGAAAGGCGGAGACGGATGATCTCTCGAAAGACCGCCTGAAGGAGATGGATTGGGAGAGAATAGATAACGATGAGGAAGCGAACGTCTGCATGTTCAGGCTGCTGGGCTCTTACGAGGATTTATCCTACGCCACAGACTGGTTCAAAGCGCAAGGTTTTGACGTGCCGAATGCCTTTAGCAGCGCTCGTCCTTACATAGAGTCGGACGGCACACAGCGGGTTGTCGGCATGTATTCGATACGCAAGAACGGTCCCAAATTCCCAACAAAGGGCGTCGTTCGGCGGGCGTTTGGATCGATTCCATATGGAATGGCCGTGAATGCGACGTGGTCAAAGGACGGTAAGCAGTTGCTGTGGGTAAATACGAACTACAGCACTCTGTGAGGAGCGCCGATCTCGATTGGGAACTGGTTACAGGAGAAAATGATGAATGGATAGTTTGCTCCTCTTCCTTGGAGACATCCTGAGCAATCTAATATCGGGCAATTCCTCGAAATCAGTGTTCATGCGTTGGGTGGAGCGCACAGTTGTCGCGGTCGTGATCATGCTCATCACTCTCGTGCTGTTTCAAATGTTCGACAATTGATGTCCGGCATTCGCGCCTCCGGCACAGCGGTGCATAGAATGGTGAATTCGATACCAAATACCGGATTATTTCACACAGTCCGTAGCGGCACCCCTCACATGAAGGAGCTAATTTAACCGATGTCTGAGGCAATCAGCTCAACCCCCGAACGCGACCAAGGTACTACGCAGCCGATTCTCGTCTTGCGCGGAAGCGTCAGAATACTCTTCATGTTCATTGGCGTCATGGCTCTCTTTTTCGTCTACCTCTCACTCATCGCCCTTGGGCAGGTCGAAATGAGCAGACCCACCAGTGGTGTCGGAGAGGGCTTGTTCGCGATCCTGTTCCTCTCCGTCATCGTCTATGTTGCGGTAAAGGCGCGGCAGGTGGACTTCACGAAACCCTTAATGATGATCGGTCCCGACGGCATCACCGGTCAAAAGCTGCCAAAGCTCATCCCTTGGTCAATGATCGAACGCGTTGATATTCCTCAGACCGGCCGGGCGGGGCTGATCTATCTGACCGTGCGCAAGGACGCTGATCCTGAGATACTCGAACAGTTGCGCAAGCGGCAGCCTCTTGAAAGGACCGTCGCGATTCCGCACAGATGGGTTCCAGGATTCAGTTCAAGCGAAGTCAAGGACATCGTAAATCGCTATTTCGAAAGCTCACAACGGGGATGAAGGGGGCCACTTTCTTGCCGACCGGAGCTGTCGTGCTGCCTTGATCAAGGTAAGACCTGCAATAGAAACGCAGGCGAACTGAGAAAACCGCCCGCGACGAGGCCAACGAAGCCGAGAGCCATAGCTCCAACCAGCCCATGATTCTCCCAACCGATGAGAGCGCCAATTGCGGTCGCAGCGACGATGATCGACACCGTCCCCACGATTTTGATGAACGAGATCACGCGACTTACGGCCGTGGTTTTCTCGTTGGTCATGGCGATAAGCTCCGATTGGGTCCGTTTGCCCCAGTATAATCTCGAACCCTAATGCTTCAAATTCCTGGACAGATTGTCAGAATGCTCAGCCGATACCGGCGGCGTTTCTAAAGGCTGCGTTGCCTGCGGGCAGCACGAGTCGATAGATGAGCGCCTCCAACTCGTCGTCCCGAAGCCGGTTCCATCGAAGCGTCTCACTCCACGACGACTTCGGATGCCTGGGGATCGGCTGCATGACTTACATAGCCGGGTTCCTCGGTATCCGAGAAGACTTTCGTAATTACGCCTGATCTCAGTGCTTCAGCGTTTTGGACGCGATAAAGGCCGTCAGGCGTCGCCAGTCCCATCATAGCGAAAACATCGTCTCGGCTGACTCCCATTTCGTCGAGATAGCTAGAAAGCATCCGCTTCAACACGAGATCAGACCTCGTCGAAATTGCGTCCAGGTTTCTTCGCCCTGCCGTCCCATAACCGGAGTTTTTGCGGCCGTTCGTTATCTGATGAAGGCCGATATCGGAAGTAACACCCGCAGCGCGGACCTTGCCGCCAGCTAGGGCAAGTGGGCAGGCTGAGAAACAGTAGGCCCCTCCAGCGTGAACTTCGCCTACGGACCAGCCATTCCTGACGATCTTTTGTGGGCAGCGCGGCTCAAGCATAGGGCAGTCGTTTAGCCGGGTCCTACCGATTGCGGTTTCGAGACCGGCCGCTCGGATCATACGCCCAATTGAAAGCGCGGCGTCCACGCCGCCGCCGTTAGACTGAAACACAACAGGAAATTTCCGGCCTTTGAGGCTCCTGAGAAGGGTCTTAAACCGTTTCGGCGTGTCAGAAGTTATCGCGCCTTCGGCAGATATCCATTGGATACAAGTTTCCTTGCAGTTGCCATCATGAACCAGAGCAAAATCCATCGGCCGATCTTCGAGTGGCTTCTGGCCTGCGTCCGCCGGAACGGTCGCAATCATGGATAGAAAAAAGACTGCACTAATTAAGTAGAAGGTTGACCGCAAATTGAAGTGGATTGGCATGCACATCCCCATAACATCAGATAATTGCTATCGCCTCGACCTCCCATAGGCAATGGTTTTAGAGCCCCGACGACGAACCAGAAAGGTCTTTTTCGACAGGCCCTCCTCAATCTCGATAGCCCACGGCAAACCGTGTGAACTCATCTCTTTTCGGCTCGAAGCAGTCACCGGCTTCTCGAAAAAAGGCAAAATCGGCAGCAATTTTGGATTGAAAATAAAGCGATCTGTAACGAGTCGATGAGAAATTACTTTCTTTAGATCGTGTACATCGACCGGGTGCCAAACTCCTCGACGCTAAACAACGCCTTTCAACCCATTTTCGGTTCTTCGATTGCAAATAGAGAAATCGCACATGAATATTTCGTCTGGCACATTGATTACATTCACATCTTTGGTTGGCATCGCGGCATTCAGTATAGCGCGGAAAATTACCGCGTTACGTAGCGGTCAGCGCTCGTCCGCTAAGGCAATCAAGGCAATTGACATCGAAGCTCTCAGCGAATCTGGCGCGTTCAAACTTTTTCACGTTATCCCTTTACAATTTTCGAGCCATCCGATGATTGCCTTGCTCGTCGACAGAGGCCTCTTTGATTTTAATGAGCTAAGAAACACACTTATGCTTCCTGTTGATCAGGAGTTGGCGAACAAAATGCAGATTTCTGTGTATTCTGATGATCCATTGCTGGCGTATACTAGCGGCATCAGTGCACAGCTTGAAAAAGTTTGGAACTCTACACAGGGTGTGGCCGCGAGAGCAGGCGACAGTTCCGCCATTGAGCATATTGCGAAAGAGACATATCGGTTCGCAGCTACGGTAAGAGCTGGCCTAATTAATGGTGATGTTTTTGTTGACGTGAAAGAAACGTGAGAGGCGACGGCGTCACAGGCTTCAACGGCTGCCGTCGGCGCTTTCCAACCAAGGTGATCTTCCGCTATCACCTTGAAGAAGTCATCACTCATTGGCCACATAGTAGCCGGTAACGAGTTCCTTGGCCAAAGCTTCAAGGGCTTCCGGGTAAGCTACATCAACACACTGAAGTTTGGCCTCTCGCGCTGCCTCTAGCATTTCCCTCTTGTCGCGGATCGAACGCTCGACAAATTTCTCGATGATCAAAGCTGCCGATTGAGTGGCGTCCTTGTAGCCAGCTTCTTCCATCATACGGGCACGTAAGAAGTCGTCTTCTGCGTACAGAAACACGGTTCTGACGAGGCTTGGATCGAGTTTCGTCATATATTCTGGCCGCAGTGCTGACCCTTCAAGTATGAAGGGCTTCAAAAGCTGCCTCTGATTTTCGATGATCCAACATATGTACGGCCACATATTCTCGTGATGAACCTTCAAAAACCAGTGCACGGTATCATCGGAGAGACGTGAATAATATTCAGCTACCTGGGGACGGAGCAACGGCCACGGTCTACCGGGGTGGCGGCCCAATTTGTCTGTGGAAATGAGTTCCCTACCGAGCGAGACAGCCAAGCTCTTTGCCAGTGTGGATTTTCCAACATGCGAACTGCCACCAATCAAAATCCCCAAGTGGTGTTGCTGCATCCTCTGACCTCCAGTATCGCGATCAATTGGTCACTAATATTCGCAGTTGATGACTGCTCTTGGCGAATTGCCAGCGCTCCACGGCCGGTGGCGTTTGCCATGCATTTACGGAGCCATTTCCAGAAGGAAATCTTCAGATAGAGCGCAGCTGGTGGTTTAGAAGTGCCGGAAGCGGGTTAGGCCCGCGCTACCAGTCCGTAGCCGGTGGGTGCCAATCGCTCGGTCACGTTAAGGACGGTCCACGCTGCCGCCGATTCCGCCCAGGCCGCCATATCGGCATTACCTTGTGTTTTTCCCGATACCGCCAGCGCCGTCTGTCGCGCTAAAGCATAGGTAGCGATTGCAGCAGCGGAGCACTGCTTCAATCCATATCCGTTGGCAAAAACAAACAGCCGCCGAATTTGTTCGTCGCCAGTATAGTCCGGATTGCCGAGGTCGAGCCAGGTGAAGGCCGAGTAACCCAAATCCCAGAGGCGAAGACCGGGTGCCATAGTGTCGAAGTCGATGAAGCCCGTGGGCAAGCCGTCAACGAACACGGCGTTGGTCGGTCCCCAATCATTGTGGCACATAACTTCGGTCCCACCGTCTTCGTCGCTGACCAGGCTTGCTGTTGTATCGTGAAAGCGCCGCAACAATGCTGCAGCGGCCGAGAGTTGTTCATCATCGAAGTGGTCCAAATCCGAGGGAACCCTCCCAGGGAGGAACGACACTGCCAGCCATTCGGCACGCTGTCATGGCCGCGCTGCCACCGAACCAAAGACCTCAATGATGTGCAGCGCTGCCGGGATTCTCGGCGGTGCCGCTGCGAAGGCCAATACCCTTGGTAAGATCGTGTAGGTCCCGCGAAGACTGGGAGCGGCTGTTGGCTGCAGTGAAGATCGCTTGCACCTTCCAGTCACGCAGAACGCGAAGAAGGCCATCAGCTCCTTGTCTATGGCGATGGTGACTACCAGGGACCGATGGTGCCACTATCGCCCCAAATTCCTTCGCTCTCGCGTCTATCGCCTGACCCACTTAACGGCTCAAGGTTCTTTGCAAACGAGCGACCAAGAAGCCTGCGATGACAGTATCCTCACCTACGCGGCTGAAACCGGCATTGATGTAGATTTGAACAAGTTTGGGTCTAGGAGTGCAGTCGAGGCGCAGGAACTGGTAACCGGCGCATTTGGCGTATTGAGCTGCCCAATCCAGCATCATGCGCGATAAGCCAAGCCCCCCGAAGGAGCGGGCCACGGCAAGCTTGTGAAGATAGAGCGCTTCTCCGGGATCAGCTTCCGGCCAAAACGCACCGTCACTCTGCTCAACATACATACATGCAGCGATTTCACCGTCAGCTTTGAGCACGACCACTTCTGCCGCGTGAATTTTTTGCGTGATCTCGGATAGATCAAAACTGGCGGCTGGCCACAGCTTTCCCGGGCCCTCGGTTTCTAACCACATGGCCACGGATTGCAGGACTTCTGATATCTTTATGGCTTCCGTTTCGTCGGCTTTTCGGATTTCGATATGGAGCATAGGACACCTCTTCAGAGTTTGAATGGTGCCCAGGCGAGCGGCGGTTGATTTCCTATGCTTCCCGATGGTGAACCATCTCTTGTCGCCAGTAACACAGGAAGTGTCAGCCTATCATCTTCCAGAACAAACGCTATCCATGCGTAAGTCAGGTCCAATCAGAGTCCGCTTTGAGCCCAGGAAGCGACCGTTGGCCGCGTTTCGCGTGCAAATTTCCGGCTTATGTAGAAAATTCCACCAATTACGCAACCGGTGTTCTATTCCCACATTGCCCGCTGTCGCCTGATCTGTGATCGACGTTCCATGGACGAGCGACAAGGAGTTTCTCCATGGAGACTACATTGGAGGTTCTCACGACGCGGCGGAGTCGACGTGAGGTTCATCGTCAATGGCCTGAGGAGGTAGAGGCGCGGATCGTATCGGAAAGCTTGCATCCGGGGGTGACGGTGAACGAGGTGGCGGAGCGCCACGGGTTGAAGGCGAACCACCTGTCGTCGTGGCGAACACACTGGCGCGGCAGGGCAAGCTGGTTTTGCCTGAGCCGGAAGATACAGTCGAATTCACGGCAATGGTTGTCGAGACGCCCGCGCCGGAGCCGCCGACTGCCAAAGCAGTCTCCCGCGCCGAGATTGTCGTCGGCCCTGTCACCATCCGTCTTGAGGAAGGTGCGTCTGCTGCCCGGATCGCGGCCATTGCGCGTGCCCTGGCGGTGACGACATGATCTTTCCATCGAACCGCGTGCGGATCATGGTGGCGACCAAGCCGGTCGACTTCCGCAAGGGTCATGACGGAATGGCAGCACTGGTGAAGAACGAACTGCACAAGGACCCGTTCACCGGAACGGTGTTCGTGTTCCGGTCTCGTAAGGCAGACCGGCTGAAGCTGATCTATTGGGATGGCTCTGGTATCGTACTGGCCTACAAGAGGTTGGAAGAACGCAGCTTCACCTGCCCCGACATCAAGGATGGACTGATGACACTGCCCTATGCCCAGTTCGAAGCCCTGTTTGCGGGCCTTGATTGGCGGCGGGTACATTCCGTCAGGACGAGAACGCCGGAGACTATCGAATAGCTGCGGCACGATGACTCAGGACGGCTAATTCCAAAGGCAAATCGGCGTGGGATTTGGTAGGTTCTGGCTATGCTGGACGCCGCCGATCTTCCCGATGATGTTGCTGCCCTGAAGGCGCTGCTGATTGCGGCGCAGGCACGCGAGGCAGGCAAAGACGCCCAGATTGCCCGCAAGGATCAGCGGATCGAACGGCTTGAGAGACTGGTGGCGGCCTTCAAACAGGCAGCCTTCGGGCGCAAGTCCGAGAAGACCGATCCCGACCAGTTCGATCTGGCATTGGAAGACCTGGAAACGGCCATAGCCGCGATCCACGCCGAAGAAGAGGCGGACGCTCGGCCGAGTAAATGTGCGCCAGGGCTGCAGTTGGCCACAAGGCGACTTCTTCCGTTGCCCTCGACCAATCGATATGGTCGCCTCATGGACGAGGATAACGAACGCCATGAAACTTGCTCACATCAACTTGGTGGCTCGCGATGCGGAAGCGCTCGCAGCGTTCTACGTGAATGTCATGAAATGCGAATTGCTTCGCGCACCCAAGATGTTGTCCGGGGAAATCGTTTCGCGAGGAAATGGCCTTCCGAACTCTGAGATATACACGGTCTGGCTCAAATTCCCCGAACTTGAACGCCCATTTCTGGAAATACACGAGCATACGGTTACCCATCATCGTCATCAGCCAAGAGTTAACGAACCCGGCTTCGGTCACCTGTCGTTCCAGATGGAAGACATTAGCGACGCACTTTCGAAGATCATCCAAGCTGGTGGGGCGCAGATCGGCCAAATCACGGATTTTGGGACATCAGAGAAGCCATACCTGATCGCTTACGCACGCGATCCAGAAGGAAACGTCCTTGAGCTTGAGCAAATCGAGCACTGACCGCCAATTGCTGCATGGTTGCCATCCGCGTTACAGCACTCGGCACTATACAAAACGCAGCTCGGTCAAGGTGCAAGCGGGACACCGCTTACGAAGAAACTGTTGTCTGGATGAGTGCACCCTGGGAGGAGGCGAAAGCGCTGGCCCGGCCGCTGGCGAACGACCAGATTATGGTGACGTCGCGGGAGCCCTATGGTTCGACCATTGTCTCCTCGTCGGGGGAGCCGGTGTCGCCGCCGAACCTTCTCTGAGCCCGCGCGTCGTTAAGCGATCTCTTGCCGGGATCGTTTAGCCGGTGCTTCGACGTCATCACCAAGCTGGCGCGGAGGAATTTCCATGTCGCAAATATTCTACAGACCGTCCGAAAACCCGAACAGCGGTTGCGCTCGTCATTGAATCTACCTCAAACCCAACCCGTCGATGAGATCGGCTCTGCCAATACGAACGAGAGCCGAGACCACCTCGTTCTTTTCGTCTGGCGGAGTTTGCTGAAGCTCTGCCGCGACAGCTTCCAAAACCTGGATGTCATCATCCTCGTGGATGTGGCGGAACGTCGATCTAAATAGGAAATGACGATTGCCAAGGCGACGGCCAAATTAGACATGTACCCTCTTTGATAAAGCCCGCATGTAGACCAACAGCGGCACTAAGCCGTAGCCGATATATACCGTAGGCGATCTAAAAACGTTCTGGATGATTCCGTAAGCTCGGCGCACGGCGGTCTCGTTGACGTGGTAGGCCGCAGCGATCTGCGGGGTGGATTTAGCCTGTCGTTTTTTAGATGCGGCAGCCTAAGCGATGGTCAGACCAGCCTCCAGGTTGGGTCTTCGCCATTCTCGATTTTGTGGATCACGAAGCCGAGGGAGCTTTTTGCTCCTTCAATGGTTCCGGCTGAGCCCGCGAACCGACCTGCCGACGTGCGTAACCACCAATACCAGCCGTCGCGAGCTTCAGGAACCACACCCCCTTCATACCCAGCCCTCAGGAGCCTGAGTTCGCGGCCGATCTTGGTGAAGCGAATAGGGGCGATATTCATCGGGTCACCATATCGCGCAACTCTTTTAGATCGAGTTTGAGTTCATTTGGGCAGCGACGTCAACGTGGGAGCGGAACACCGGTTACCCAATTACGATATTTATACTCAGAGGTCTCCACTAATAGTCCTAAAGTCGAGCGTGCAGAACCTTCGAAGACTGCAATTTTAGCGTGTTGATGAACTCAGTGACTAGGTCGATTGAAGTCGCGTCGGTAGCAAGCCCTCCCAAATGCCTCGCGATTTCTTCGCATTCTTTTGCTGAGAGGGAACGGAGGTTCGATCTGACTACGTTATATTCGGGCGTCCCGCGAGAACCCAAGGAGCGGTTGATGACGAAGCATTCCGTTTGTCCGTCAAGTCGCTCAACAGACAGGGCAAGCGAGCCACCGTCAGGTGCGACGGCGTAGTCAACGATCAATGTGAACACGGCGACTCCGATCTGTTTTAGCCTCTTCTTCCATCAGAACGCATACCTTGGGGAGCAACTACCGCCGAGATTTTTGGGCCCATTCTGCAATTTTGGTCGCCGCTTCCGTCGGGGACATATCCGTAACATCAAGCTGCAGCAGGTTGGCCTCGTCGATGCCTGCAAGGATTTTACCGTGGGCGTGGTTTCTCCTTGCCATTTCAGCTTCGCGAGGCTTCCTTTTCGCGGCTCGCCCGGCTGCTTCGATGCGGCGGATGTTCTCTTCAAGATCGCAGTGGATGTGTACGACAAACAACGGCCCCCGCTCATCACCGAGGCGCATAATGCGTTTCCATTCGGCATCTCCCCAATCGCTGCTTCCAGCAAGCACCGTCGTTATAACGACAGGAACTTCCGTCGGGAGTTTCAAAATTAGGTCGTGTGCGACGCTTTCAATCTTCTCAACTGCTTCGATGAACTCTGGCGATTTGAACTCTGCCAAAGCAAATGCGACATTGTAGACGCTATGAATGTCCAGCAGGCGACCGGAGATTTGGGAGATCAATCCTTGGCCGATTGTGAGCTTTCCCACTCCAGGATAGCCGTTCAAGACGATGATCAAGGAATGCTCCTTCTAGTGGAGTTCACAACCAAATAACCGCTACCCGTTGGGTGCTGATCTGGCAATCATCTTTGCGTGAGTACCGCTGGTTGCGCATCTGAGATGGTACGCCAGTGCCTGAACCAACTCGATTTGCCGTTGGGCCGATTGGCTGAATGCGCCATACAGCGAAGATCTGAAAGTGGACGGCCCAGGGATAGATGCTACATCGATGGATAGTGGGGATAACGCGGACAAGTGGTGAAACCCCCGCACCAAAGGCTGTGACATTGGCCGCTTTACGACAATACTTCTGCTTCGAACAGCAAAGAGCACAAACAATGAGCAAATTGACCAGAGCGGAAGTGTTTCAGCGTTTTGAAGCCGCGCTTGCCATATTAGGCGAAGAGGATTGCGAGGACGCGCAGGCTGATCTGAGGATGAAGAACTTGAGAAATTTAGTTAAGTGGGCAAGCCAGGATTCAGCGGTCAATCTCCACGACGTCGCCAATGATGTGGTGGCAAACTGACATCCGCCATGGGGCCGAACGGGATGGAGCGAAACCTCGCTTTAAACCGAGATTTTAACGAGTATGAGGTTGTAAGTGGCTTCTGGTGGAAAGCTCGGATTGCTTCTCTTTCATGCTCTTCCGCTTGATGGCTCGATGTGGGATCGCCAGATTAATTTGTTGCCTGGGTCCACTTATGCACCAACGCTGTATTCGTTAGGCGACAGTGTTGAGGAATGGGCCGCCTCGGCTTTGAACCAGGTCAACGAGGAACGCATTGTCGTCGTTGGCTGCTCGGTCGGTGGTTCTTGCGCGTTGGAGGTGGCCGCGATTGCCTCCGATAGGGTTGCGGCGCTGGTTCTCATCGGGACGAAGGCGAGGCACCGACTTGATCCGATCCTTCATTTGTCCGCGTTGGAAACGATGCAAAAGGAAGGGCTGGAAAAGGCTTGGGACGCCTTTTGGGCACCGCTGTTTTCAAAGGCGACTGCTGGATCGGTGGTCGATGCGGCGAGGCTGACCTTCCTCCGCCAGTCGCCTGGCGATGTAGCGAGAGGGGTCACCGCATTTCATAGCCGTCCATCCCGTGATGAAATCCTTTCGAAGTTTTCCGGACACGTTGCAGTGATTACCGGCGCGGAAGATACCGCCCCCGGTCCTAAGGTGAGCGCAGATCAAGCGAACTCTGCGCGACGAGGGCGGCTATATGTCATCTCGGAGTGCGGGCATTACGTGCCGCTTGAGCAACCCGAACATCTGAATTCCATTCTGCGTGACGTGATAGCGACCCAGTGATGCCCTTGAGCAGGCGGAATCCGCCTGAAAGCCACCTCGAATGACCGTGGTGCGTTCTAACTTTGTTCGCTAGACTCTCGCGATTGCAAGCAGTGCTTCGGAGGAAACATGGCTTCGAACGACGTCCTATTGGCTGCGAGAAATCACGTTATTCCCGATAACGAATGGCACGAGTTACCAGCGGCAAGTCGAGGCTGGGTATCGGAGCGCCTTGCTGCTCTGGCCCTTGAGCTAGAGAATGGGCCCTCAACGGCATTCATGATCGTCCAGTCAGGGCACCTGGTTTTCCAATGGGGCGATATCGCTCTCAAATCCAGCATCGCATCTGTGCGAAAGAGCCTGATCAACGTCCTGTACGGAATTTACATTGCCGAGGGCAAGATCGACCCCAATGCGACACTCGCCGAACTGGACATTGATGACAATGAGCCTTTGACACCAGCCGAGCGAAAAGCAACGGTCATGGACCTCCTGATGGCGCGGTCAGGCATCTATCTACCCTCTGTCTACAATACCGAGGCCGGTCGGCCGTCGCGAGGCAGCTATCCGCCCGGGTCCCGTTGGTTCTACAATAACTGGGACTTCAACGCCCTTGGCACGATAGTCGAGCGCACGACAGGTCAGAACGTATTCGACGGACTTGTGTCGCGGCTCGTCATTCCACTTGGCATGCAGGATTGCGAGCCGGGTGATGGATGGTTTCAGCATGGTCCGGAGTCGTCGCACCCAGTATACAAAATTCGCATGTCCGCCCGTGATCTTGCTCGGGTTGGCCTGCTTTACCTGCGTCAAGGTCGTTGGGGAACCAAACAGCTCGTCCCTGAAAGCTGGGTTCGCGACAGCACGCTGCCGCATTCCCAGGTCGGAGCCGGGCATGGTTACGGTTACCTGTGGTGGGCTACGGCGGCGAACGCTTCCGGTGACAGCATGGCCACTCACGCATCCATGTTTTACGCCAGCGGATGGGGAGGGCAGTATATCATCGTGTTACCTAAGCTTGATCTCGTCGTAGTGCACAGATCAGCGCCGTCATCGAAGGTTGGCAATGGCGTAAGTCATGTTCGAATGGGGGAAATTCTACGGCTCGCCCTCGCGGCTTGCTCAAACCGCGACAGCGTATATTGAGGCAGGCGCAGGCTTCGGCCAGCAGAATGGAGCCAATTGCTTTTCGTTCGAATCCGGGAGCCACAAAAAGCGCCCAAATGTTTCCGTTGCGTGGGTCGGCCGCAGAAAAGCCGACAACATCGCCGTTCTCTTCCCAAACGGCCACTCCCGGATTGGCTACAAAGCAGTTGTAATCATCATCGGTAACCCTTGTAACCAACGATGCCGCCGAATATCACGACGAGAAAGCGTGGATGATTTTCTGGGCGAACTTGATCATCGCAAAAGTTGAAGCTACTGCCTAAAGCAGACCTTTCGACGAGAAACCATTTCGGCAAGTATGCTAGAGCCGACCAAAGCCTGATTGATTTCGCTTCTCGGTGATGACTCGGACAATAAGGCCAATTGATGCGGTGGTATTTCCTAAGTTTAGTCAAATTATTGATGAAGCAAGAGCAGATATATGGAGTTTCTGCGTTAATTGTCGGGCTTCTTCTGTCCGTGTTGGCTTGGATTCCATTCGTGGCTATTGCAGCAACATTATCTGCCGAGTTTGCGATAGGTGGGGAATTGGCAACCTTCTGTGTTTTGATGCTGTTTTCTCCTGCGGTTATTTTGTTTTATGTTTCATTTGCTTTGTTGGCTGATGAGGTTTTGGGGAAACTAACGGGACGAACCGCGTTTGGAATGCAACCTGGTTCTCTCAAGGGCAAAATACGGCAGATAGTGGGGTCCGCAACCAGCAACCCGCCGGGTTGAAGAGATATATGGAGATGGTCGCCGCCCAGTTCAGGCGTGCCGTACCTTCGAAGACTGCGATTTTAGCGTGTTGATGAACTCAGTGACTAGATCGATTGAAGTCGCGTCGGTGGCAAGCCCTTCCAAATGCCTCGCGATTTCTTCGCATTCTTTTGCTGAGAGGGAACGGAGGTTCGATCTGACTACGTTATATTCGGGCGTCCCGCGAGAACCCAAGGAGCGGTTGATGACGAAGCATTCCGTTTGTCCGTCAAGTCGCTCAACAGACAGGGCAAGCGAGCCACCGTCAGGTGCGACGGCGTAGTCAACGATCAATGTGAACACGGCGACTCCGATCTGTTTTAGCCTCTTCTTCCATCAGAACGCATACCTTGGGGAGCAACTACTTGCCCACCCATGTCATCGCCGCAAATAGCTCTTTGACCCGTCGTTCCACCCGTATAGTCCTAATGGAAGGTTAGTGCGGCAGGCAGGGGTTGCAAAAATCAGTGTTTACAATTCGATTTTCTTGATAGAAGATGTCCCTGTGAGCACGCTGTCGAAAAACTCGATCAATAATAACGACCCCTTCGGGGTCGTGGATATCGTGTGCGCCTCTTAGCGTAGCTCATTGATCACCACAGCCCTGCCGGTTTCGGGAGGGCTCGTGCTTTGGCTTCTCCGATCCGGTCTTCGTTTCAGGAGAAAGTCATGTTGCCTACCTTACCTTTGACGCGTTCCTCTATCTCTGACCTGCCCTCTCTCATTGGGCAGCGTGTCAAGCTATGCGGATTCGCAGAAACCATTCGCGACCAAAAGCGTATGCGGTTCATCATCCTGCGTGATCCGACCGGGAGGGTCCAACTCACGCAGGTGAAAGATGACGTTGCCCTTACGGCTGCTCTTGATGTTCTCACGCCCGAAAGTTCCATCGTTGTAACGGGAAGAGTGAGTGCGGCTCCCAGCGTGAAGCTCAGCGGTCTGGAAGTACTGATTGAAGACGCGAAAATCTGCGGTTTGGCTGATGCGCGTCTTCCTATCGCTGAAGATTCTGGACTGGACAAGTGGATAGACCACCGACAGGTCAGCTTGCGCTATCCACGTCAGCAACTCGTCTTTGCAGTGCAGACGACGCTCGAAGAGGCCATGCGTTCTTTTTGGAGCCAACATGGTTTCCGAGAAATCCATTCGCCCAAACTTATGGGAACCTTCAGTGAGTCCGGAGCGGAGGTGTTCCCTGTCAGATATTTCGGCACGACCGCCTTTCTTGCTCAATCGCCGCAATTCTACAAGCAAATGGCAATTGCCGGGGGCATAGAAAAGGTCTTTGAGATTGGACCCGCGTTCCGCGCCGAACCTTCTTTTACCTCACGCCACGAAACAGAATTCACGTCAATCGATATGGAAATAGGATGGATTGAAGACCATCATGAGTTGATGGATATCGAGGAGCGCTGGTTGTCTCATGCCATCGCAGTTGTCGCCGAAGCGCATGGCGAAGAAATTGCGAGGCTTTTCGGCGTCGAGATTGCGCCACCGGTCCCGCCATTTCCAAAGGTTACGTTCGAAGAGGCGTGTAAGATTCTTAAAAAACTCGACCACGCCCTTCAAAGACGTGACGACCTGGGCGCTGAAGGAGAACGTATCCTCGCTAACCACATGGCAACGGCAACGAATCACGAGTTTCTTTTTATCACCGATTATCCGGCGAGCGGCAGGGCATTCTATCATATGCGCCGAGACGACCGGCCCGCGCTGACGAAGGGCTTCGACCTTTTGTGGCGCGGGATGGAGATCACGACCGGTGCGCAGAGAGAGCATCGCTACGACCGACTTGTGGCTCAGGCCGCCGAGCGCGGATATAAACTGGACGCGCTTTCCGACTACCTCGACTTTTTCAGGTTTGGCTGCCCTCCTCACGGGGGCATGGGCATCGGTCTGGGCCGCATTCTTATGCGCATGCTAAACACCGCCAGCATAAGGGAGGTGACGCTGCTCAGCCGCACTCCCAAGCGGCTACGTCCCTAATTGGGGGCAAACATTCCAAGAGGCTTGGCGGCACGTCTAGATGAGACGTGCCGCACCTTTGACTTGAAGCCGAATGCCGCGAGCCGTGGCCCCTGAATTCGACCGATTTATTTGTCGGCCGCGTCATAGGAACTGTAGAAGCTCGGGTCCTTATCAAACACGTCGTGGTTATCGGCTGATTTCGTGGTCGGCTTGTTGGTGACCTTCCCACGGAAAGCAAACAGAAAAACCGCTGCCAATAAGGCGATACCTACCGCCACACCAACAAGAACCGAAACTATGGTCGTCATGATCGAGCACTCCTCAATACGAGGACGGTAAGTCGCGATCTTTGAAGATACAACTATCGCTGGAGGAGCTTACGTGTAAGCCTTGTCCCGCTCTCACGTTGACACGATCAAGCTTAGGTAAGCAGGGGCGTGTACTAATGCGCAAACCTTCCGGTCCACCAACTGGCTGATTTTGTCCCTTGCTGCGGCGGCCAAATTTCGCAGGACAGGGAGATCAAGCCACCATCGTTGTATCCGACAAAAGCAATTATTTCTTCTTCGTCGACGTGGTCCAACTTTTCTATGATTCCGGCTAGACTCTTTACTGCCGGTGCATGGCCGCGTACCGCCAGGATATAGTTCTCGGGATAGGCACCCCACTGGCCAGCGTGACCGCTTGACTAGCCGATCCGTCGATGCGGCAATCAAATAGCAGCCAATCGCCTCTCAAGAACTCTTCAAATGCGTCACCACGTATGTCGCTATGAAAGAACTTCTCCATCGTCTCGCTCTCGCCGGTTTGCCTCCGATGATATCGCGGAACGATTCCATCAGTTAAAGGAGGCAGACCTGCGGCCGCTTATGTTGCGTTACTGGATGGGCCGAACGGTTCCACGCAGTGCTGTCATCGTTGTTCTTGGCGCACCAGAACAGTTTTGAAGCCGATGAGGAAGCGATACTCGTCGCGGTTTTGCATCTGCTCCAGCGTTTCGATGGCTGGAAAACCTATCCTCTTGGATAGATGCAGAACCAAGCCTTGCCCCAAGGAAAGCCCCACATGTGCGCCGAAGCTCTCGGGCTCGTCATTCACTAAGACCAGATCGAGCGGCTTCGGGTCCTTAGAGACCGCCGTATGTGCGGTGTCATCCCAAAGGTCGCTGGACCGAAAGTTCGGCAGCTCGAAACCGAAGTGCCTCAAAATCGAGTATGCGTATTGCTGACAGTTCGCGCCACCTTCAACGCCGTGAACGCCACGAGCGCCGGGGAAATGCTCTCCCTGATATCGTACCCTCCAAAACTGAGGCGGGATTTCGATTGGGGACTGGTTGAGGTTTTTGGTCATGCCGGGCTCCATGGTCAGGACGTAGCCCACTCCATCAGTGCATTCTGAGCGTGAAGCAGGAATGCTTTTGCGGGACGGCTTTGACATGCAGGGTGCCACATTGCGTCGGCCGTCACTTCTTGCCCCCTCGCGACCGGCGGACATGGCAGAAAGATCATGTCGCGCTTTCCCTCATCGAGGAGCGCTGCCGTCACCTGATATTCTGCCAACTCGCGTTCCTCGGTATCTTTCGGCCACGAGTCCGTGATGATGACATCCGCTTCGAGGACATGCCGGATATCCCGGCTGGTTTCGAAATTCGGGTTTAGCAGGTTGGCGTCGGCAACGTGCCAGCGCTCGGGATACACTTGGACGACACGGATGGGCATGGACTTCGACGCCTCGACCCATGAACGGAAGATGTTGGCATCTGGGGCTATCCCGACAACTTTGAGACCTTCCAGTGATCCCCTGACGCTCTTGATGTAAGCAAGATCGCCAAGCGTTTCGCACGGATGATTGGCCGTTGTCCGGGCATTAATAACAGGCGCATCCATGACGGATGCAAGTTCCCGCAAGGTAGCGAGTTCCTTGGTCCTGACAACGAGAAGATCAAACCAATTGTCGAGGTAACCCGCAAGGTCGGCGGTGGTCTCGCGGACATTGAAGCTGATCGGCGGTTGCACGCAGACGCCTCCCATAGCCTTCACGCCGAGATCGAAGGCGGCAGTATTCCGCCATCCAGTGTCATCGACGATAACACCAACCCGTTTGCCTTTCAGCGATTGCGGAATGGTGCGGTCCGCCCAATGCTTCGCAAGCTGACAAGCTCGGTCGATGATCGCAATGATGGCGTCCAGCGGCAATGAGTGGAACTCAAGGAAATCTCTATTCTGATTAAAATTCATGTGCTTCCAATTCCAAGGTCGGTGCGATCAGAGCTGCTAATCGGCGAATACGGACACAGAACCTCCGAAGCCGCCCGGCATGGACCTCGCCGTCGGCCCCCCGTTGCATGGATTGCATCACGCCGCGATGTTCCGTGAAGATCAGGCCGCTAGCTGTGTCCTTTTAGCGCATCTTTTCGGATTGAACACGCTGCCTCCGCAACACACGAAGGACATGTTCAACTCCCTGCTCCAGCGTCAGATTTGATGTGTCGAGAATTTCGCATCCATATTCGGATGCCTCATTTCGTAGAAATCTGGCCCAGTTCATCATGTCTACGCTCGCCAAATCAGGTTGACCTCGATCAATCGAAAGCCGTCTGGTTCTAGTCTCGTCGTCGCAATCAATGAGGATGCAGGCGTAGGACACGATTCCCGCGCGTTCGGCCGCTTCCACCAGAAAGGCAAAACGAGACTGGCCCTCAAATAAGACGCTGCGCCCTTGTGTGACGAGGGGCGATAATCGAGCCATCCATTCGAGAGTGGCAGCTCTCTGCCATCCTTCGACCGAGCCGAATTCATCAATCATCTCTTGCACGGGCGGCACGCCGATGCGGTCCTTGTAAAAGACGTCGATCTCTTGGCTGTGCAGCCGTTCAATCGCTTCGGCAATGGTTGTTTTCCCGGCTCCTGATGCGCCGGTGAGAATTACGAGTGGCATGATTTTCCCTCAATCGCAGCCAGCCCTACGCATCCGCAAGCGGAGCTGGCTAAACGTACCCCAGGTGCAATGCACCGGCTTCGAACCCCTTCAACAAGGGGAGGTGCCGCTAGGCGTCGAAGAAGGCCCTGGCGATGTTGAGGATGGTCGTCTTCATAGTGACTGAAAATATAGTACAACTATGATTGGTGCAATGGCTGTCGTTGCTACTCGCAGAACCTGGTTGGTTGGCGCAGTGCACCGGCGGGGATATGCGGAAGGGAAGGCGGATGTCGCGGGTGGAAGCAATGATCGGCATGTTTTGTGCAATGGTGATATGCCTAATCTGCGCCACCATGGCTTGTTACGCGGTGTTTTCAATCCTCATCCGGCTGCCTGTTTCCAATCCCTTCGTATGGTGGACCCTCGACAGCTACATGGGGTTTGCCACAGTGTTTGGTGCAGTCTTCCTACTTACGGTTGGCGTCTTGATCAGCCTATACCGCCTTGCTTTACGACGAGCACGATAGCCTGATCGAGTATGAGGGGTTTGGAACCGTTCATTGCATTACGCTTTCCTAGCATCGTTGCTGCAATGCCCTGCCTAAAAGGGGACATGGGATCAAACTCAATGATCAAACTCGGCGCACCGGATCATTGCGTCGACTGCCAGTTCGTACTGGCCGCGTTGGAACTCAAATGGCCAAAGCACGCGTAGTCCCGTTGTGGCCGATGCGGTTGCATGAACCGGTCCCATATTACTTTGTCATGGTGCAGGCGGACTAGGAATCGAGACTTGAGTTGGCGCTCGGGATTGCCCGGCACCCCGGTTGTTAGGGGCTGCGCTGAATGCTACCGCAAGTGTACAAGCGATTGTGACGGGGTGTATTCATGAACCGAATGATCATTTTCTTGGTTATTGCCCTTGCGACCGGCACCGCGCATGCAAGCGGGCTTCCGTTTTTCCCCAATACGAACGTCCCCGACTACACCGCGAAGCTGGTTGTGCACGACACATTAGATGGGAAGGACAACTGGCGGGTCGTGCAGCATCACAACGGCTGGACGCACGTTGAGGAGACACAAGGTGGCGATACATATATCTGGTATGGGCACTTCTTTCAGAACATTGTTTTGTCAACAGTGAAGAAAGATGGAGAGGAGATCAAGCGCTTCAGTATCAGGCAAGTCGAGCCATCGTATGACTACCTCGGCATCAAGCAGGTCAAGGAAACGAACGATGTGGAGACAGTGGGCGGCGAGGAGTGTCGCTGGCGGCAAATAGTTCGTAAGCCACCGCCGGAAGGGCCGATTTGGATGACCTGCTTGACCAGTGACGGAATAGAGGTCGCAACCAAGGTTCTCTTTTCCAAGGGTAAATTGATGTCCGAGGCGCGTCTGACCGAGATCAAGCGAGGTCCGGTCCCGGAGGCCGAAGTGTTGCCCCCAAGACAGCTTTTTGACGCAAGCACGTGGCTCAAGCCTCTGCGCACCTACCCGGATCACCCTCCGAGTGCTGTCGACTTCGAGGCGAAATTGGTTACGAGGGCGTCTGACAATCCGTCGATAGACAAGTCTTCTGAGGTGAGGCTGTTGCGACATTATCCATGGTGGTTTCGTCGGCGTGACGGCAAGGACGGGTCAATCCGGATCGAGGTTTGGAACGAGCTTGAGAACCAGGGTATTGTCTATTCGTCATCGAAGAGAGAGCGCAGAATTGTCGGTGGTCGCTCTTCGCCGGAGCCGAAGCCTCCCTTCTCTCGATTCAGCAGCCAAACAGGAATGGAAAATCTGGGTGAGCAGGGCCAGTTTCTTGGCGAAAATTGCACATGGTATAACCTAACGCCGAAAATGGCCGGTTCAAGTCACAAGCAGTGCATCACGTCCGACGGTATTCCGTTGAAGGACGAGCAGTGGTACGGCAGGAGCGCAGCGGAGAGCTTCGACACGGTGGCATTTACCCGTCGACCCGTCGACATCGACGAAATGCAGCCGCCTCGCGAATACCTCGATCCCTCAGCTTGGGGGCTTGCACTGCAATAGTGCGGGCAGCAATAGCCATGCCAACAGGGACGGCTATATAGCCAGGAGTGACCGCGTGCGGCGGCGGGATATCGAATTCTGGGGACGCGGAGTTGACCGGAAGATGGCCCCCTTGGAACCCTCTTACCCCTTGAGCATAAGGCACTGAAACGTTAGAATTAAAAACTGGAACCCATCCAAACCTGCTGCCGGGTTGAAGGGCGAATGAGCATTTTTTCAACGACCATGTTCACCAAGGTCGAAGCGTAATCGGCGGACTTCGACAAGAACATTGGATCGTCTTATGCTGAACGCTTCGGTTAGGTTCTCTCCCTCGAATGTTGCCACTCTGAAAAAGGCTCTGCGTAGTGGGTATCCGCATATCAGGTCTTCGCACCTCGACGAGGCGATTGCTGCATCCTTCGGGTTTAACTCCCATGCCGCCATGCGGCCGGTTCTTCATGATGTCAGTACGTATGCCCGGCTGGTGGTGAATACGAACCATCTGCTTCTTGTGCTGCGTTTAGAGGAACTGGGATATCGGGATATCGCTCCGGAGGAGTTGCGTCGTCTCATTTGGAAGATCGAGTTTCCACAAGGCTGGCATGACGGCGCGGTTGAAAAGGCTATACAGGAACGACGGCGACCAGCGGCTGCTAACGCCTAGCTGCTTTCGCGTTTGGTTCGCTTTCGGCAGAACGTGGACCTGCGACACGGCAAAGTCGCAGGGCAGTGTTTTTCGTCGCCAAGCGCAAACGTCATGCCCTTTACCCGTTTGGCAACGTAGCGATGTATTGGCCGACATGGTTTGCCCACAATGCTGGCTTGAAAAGCAAGGCGTGGCCTGCGGACACAGAAATGAATTTCCCCTGTCCGCCCGCCGATACAAACCTTTCGAAATTTTCTCGGCAGTGCTCTATTCGATAATACTGGTCATGGCTTCCGTGCAACCAAAGCGTCGGAACTCCGGCAGATGCGCCACGTTCAAAGATGCTGGGGTTTACGATTTCATGGTTGGCACAACCTCTCCCGAGCCATCCGCCATTGAAGTTGATCGCACCTCGGAAAGTGTTCGGGCGCATACCCGCATAGGCTATCGACAAGATGCCGCCGCGCGAGACTCCGCCGATGGCAAGTTGTCTCTGATCCACATCGGGCCGCTCGCGCAGATGGCGCACGACAGCATCCATATCCTCAACGGCCCGCTCGAAACCCGCAGTCGCAATTTCGACGTTGCAGGAATAGCCGGAGCCGTCCAGGGCAAGTCCCTCTCCATAGTTTCCGCCTGATTTCCCTCTGCCCCGACGTTGCGGAAAGAGGATCATCCAGCCGCGATCAACAAAGTAATTCCCTATGACGGCGGGACATATCGTCCTTGAGTAAAGGGTCTTGTTGTGGCCGCGTCCGGTGGAGCCATGGTTGAAAATAATTGTTCGATAGGGTCCTTGGTGTTGAGGTTTTGCTGCAACAATTTCCAATTGAGCATCTGCCTCACTGGAGGATATGAAGAACCTCTCAAATTTCATAGAATCTGCTACCACTCTGGCTGGTGATCAATTCCTCGGTATCGTGAAAAGGTCGATGTTTGTTCAGGCTTTTCAGCCTGGTCTATCCTTCGTCGCAGAATAGGGACTACTGCGAAAACTGCAACGTCTGAGGGGGCTTCCTTTCGAGATCGTCGCGCCAAAGCTGTGCAGGTAACCCAGTGCAGCAGAACCCTCTGGAGGAGCACCATGGCGACGCTGAGGATTTATGATTCCACGGGACATGGCCTCGCGGTCGATCTAGGGGATTTGTTGCGCCTGATGGTCCCTCAATCCTTGCAAGCAAATTGGACGATCTCGTCGGTCAAGTCATCTATACCTGGACATGGTTGGTTTGAGGCCACTGGTGAGGGTGGCGAGCAACTTGAGAGGCTGGCACAGCAGAACGCCCGGCTTCCGGGTTCTGATCTAGCGGCATTGGCCAGCAACACACGCCAGCTTATCTGGGGAGAGTTCGTCGGATCGTTACCCGCTGATGCAGATGGGAAGTGGGTGACCATTCGGGCCGCCGACGGCACCTTTTTTGAGATCGAAACGGACGACGAGACGGTGCTGAACAAGGTCAAATTGAACTTTAAAGACGTCCGCGCTGGGGAGTCTCCGATTGCGTCTTGGCCATTGGATTATCCGAGCAAATGATGGGAGCCAAACGGATCGGCAGCAAGGGAGCATAACGAACGGGAGATTCAATTGATGTTGAAACGCCTGAATTGCGCGGTGCGTTTGGCTGTGAGCTTTCCCAAATAGGAAAACGGCGGCTCCAAGAAGGCTATTCGGCTGCCGCATCGCGACGCACCAGATGATGGATGCCGTCGGGCATCGTCTCAACGAGGCCACGCAGAGGCATCGGCAGCAGCCTGATGTGTTTCGGCGTGCAAATTTGACCCCCTTGGCGGGGTAATCGGCGTCCAATTTTGACCCCCCTCAGATTTCATCTGACCATCCGGCTTTTGGCGGCGGATGGAGTGGGAG
>NZ_JALBGX010000077.1:0-32508 GCF_023006465.1 Rhizobium sp. PRIMUS64
CTCGGCGCGATCCTCGGCGTTGCCGCCTCGCGCGAGACGGTCGGCTCCGGCGCCGGGCTGCTCGCCATCTATTCGCTCGGCCTTGCCATCCCGTTCTGGATCGCCGCCGGCTTTTCC
The DNA here is from genome assembly GCF_023006465.1 of Rhizobium sp. PRIMUS64. Lineage (NCBI taxonomy): Bacteria > Pseudomonadati > Pseudomonadota > Alphaproteobacteria > Hyphomicrobiales > Rhizobiaceae > Rhizobium > Rhizobium sp. PRIMUS64. Next base: position 118 of record NZ_JALBGX010000077.1, read on the forward strand.
GGCGCCTTTATGCGGTTCCTGTCGCGCTTCCGCCGCCATCTCGGCACGGTGGAAAAGGTGATGGGTCTCTTCCTCGTGCTCACCGGCCTCGCCTTCCTGTTCGGTTGGGTCAGCAATGTGGCGATCTGGTTCCAGCAGACCTTTCCGATCCTGATGCAGATCGGCTAGGCCACGGGTTGCCGATTTTCCAGGCTATGCAGCAGGCTTGCCGCGTTCGCTGATCTGATCGACTCCGCGCTCATCAGCACGCCGCCGGCAGTAAAAAGCCAGGCCTGCACCTATGCCCTGGTATGGCTTGCCCTGTCCCTCGGCCCCACCCGCCCTTATCCCTCGACCCAATCGATCGCAAATACGCCTCGATGTAGCGTCGTCGATGCCGTGTTGAAGGCGGCGGTCAGAAGGAGACGAACATGAACCTTGAGACAAAGACGAGCCGGGAAAACACCGCACACACCGGCAGACCTCGGCTCGACGAACTGGTTCCGTCGCGCTACGCGGTGCGGGTCGGCGAGATTGAGGTGCTGGTGGTCAGCGATGGAGTGTTACCGCTCCCTACCGCGATGCTGGGCCACAACATCGATCCGTCCGTCCGAGCGACCTGGCTGAAAGACATGTTCCTGCCAACGGATGCTTTCGACTGGGCGCTGAACGTGGTCGTGGTGCGCAGCGGCGACCAGACCATACTCCTCGATGCCGGGCTGGGGATCGACCCTGACTTGCACCTGCCGCGGGCCGGGCAGTTGATCAAGCGATTGGAAGCCGCCGGCATCGATCTGGCGTCGGTGACCGACGTGGTGCTGACCCACATGCACATGGACCATATTGGCGGGCTGCTCGTCGACGGGGTGAAGGACCAGCTCCGTCCGGACCTGCGGATCCATGTGGCGGCCGCCGAGGTCAAGTTCTGGGAGGCGCCCGATTTCTCCCGGGTCTCCATGCCGCCGGGGTTCCCGGACGCGCTTCGGGCGACCGCCAAGCGGTTCGCGAAGGAATATCGCAGCTATTTCCGGCTGTTCGATGACGAGTACGAGGTGGCGCCGGGCGTGGTCGTCCATCGCACCGGCGGCCACACCCCCGGGCACAGCGTGATCCGCGTGGCGTCCGGCGGCGACAGGCTGATGTTTGCCGGCGACGCCGTGTTCGCGGTCGGGTTCGAACACCCGGACTGGTACAACGGCTTCGAACACGACCCCGAGGAGGCGGCGCGCGTCCGGGTCCGTCTTCTGCGGGAACTGGCGGAGACCGGCGAGCAGCTGGTGGCCACTCACCTGCCGTTCCCGTCTGTCGGCCGGGTGGCGGCCGACGGCGACGCCTTTCGCTGGGTAGCGGCCTTCTGGGATTACTGATCGCGTGTTCGGTTGGCGGTAGAGCGTGTACTCAATGAGTCCACGCTCTACCGATTTGTTTTTACGCAATTCCGGACGCAAAACCGCTACACAGTTTCGCTGGAATTGCATAAGTCAGATCCTGACCCGCCGACCATCCCCGCGCACTGGAAGACCTCTTGGCCGATATTGTCAGCCTGCTTTTGCCGTTCTTTGGCCTGATCCTGATCGGTTACATCGCCGCCAAGGCGACCAAGCAGCCGGCCGAAGCGCTCGGCTGGCTGAACACCTTCATCATCTATGCCGCCCTTCCCGCTCTGTTCTTCAAGCTCGTCTCGCGCACGCCGATCGAAGAGCTGACGCGCGTCGATTTCATTGTCACCGATATCGCGGCGACCTATGCGGTCTTCATCCTGCTTTTCGTCATCGGCCGTGTCGTGCGCGGCAATTCGCTTGCCGATTGCACCATCCAGTCCTTTGCCGGCGCCTATGGCAATATCGGCTATATGGGGCCGGGCCTGGCGCTGTTGGCGCTCGGCGAAGGCGCAGCCGTGCCGGTGGCGCTGATCATCTGCTTCGAAAACGCGCTGCATTTCATCGTCGCGCCGGCGCTGATGGCGGCAGCCGGCGACGACAAGCGTTCAACAGGCCAGCTTGTCGCTGATATCGTCCGGAAGGTTGCGCTGCATCCCTTCATCCTGTCGACGGCGCTGGGCTTTGCGGTGGCCGCCTTTGATATCGACCAGCCGCCGGCGTTTCAGCGCCTCGTCGATTATCTCGCCCAGGCGGCGGCGCCCTGCGCGCTCTTTGCCATGGGCGTGACGCTGGCGCTCCGGCCGCTGAAACGAACCCCGGCCGAGATCTCCTATATCGTGCCGGCGAAGCTGATCCTGCATCCGATCGCGGTTTTCATTGCGCTCACCGCGGTTGGTGGTTTCGAGCCGGTCTGGATCCAGGCCGCCGTGCTGCTTGCCTGCCTGCCGACGGCGACCAACGTCTTCGTCATCGGCCAGCAATATGGCGTCTGGCAGGAGCGCGCCTCGGCAACGATCCTGATCACGACGGTGCTATCGGTGGTGAGCGTTTCGCTCTGGCTGATCGTGATCCGATCAGGCCTTCTTCCGCTTCAGCTTTTCCCTTAGCGCATCCGGAATATCGCGGAAGCCGCGGCCCGGCTCGATGCCCTCGCGCATGACGATGTTGCGCAGCGGCGGTATGGCCGAGAGGATATGCAGGCCGGCAGCCCGCAGCATCTGGACAGGCAGGAAATCCGAAAGCAGCGACCGGTTGAGAATATCGACGCTGGCCGTGCGCGTCATGATGTCGGCGCGGCGCCTGCGGTCGAAGCTTTCGCCGGCATCGGCCGGCACCGGCAATTCCGCCCGGTCGCAGAGGATATCGGCAAGCGCCATGATATCGCGCAGGCTGAGGTTCAGCCCCTGTGCCCCGATCGGCGGGAAGACATGCGCGGCCTCGCCGATCAGCGCGATGCGTCCCTTGCCGAAACGATGCGCCATCATGCCGGAGAGCGGCCAGACCTGGACGCCCTCCTCGACGTCAACCTTGCCGAGCATGGATTGCATGCGCGCCTCGACGAGAGCGCCGAGCTCGGCAAGCGGCAATTCCATGCGGCTCGCCGCCTCAGCGGGATCCTGCACCCAGACGAGGCTGGAGCGGCTTCCCGGCAGCGGCACCTGGGTGAAGGGGCCGTGTTTGGTGTGGAATTCGGTCGAGATATTCTGGTGCGGCAGCGAATGGGCGAAATTCAGCACCATGGCAGATTGCGGATAGGACCAGTTGCGAACGGTAATGCCTGAGGTCTCGCGCAGCTTCGAGCCGCGGCCATCGGCGCCGACGGTAAAATCGGCCGACAGCGTCTCGCCGCCGGTCAGCGTGATCGAGACTGAAACGGCTGATATTTCGATCGATTCGGCCATATCGGTGAAACGGGTGATATTGCCCTCGCCGGCCGCAGCTTCTTCCAAAATGCCGGTCAGCGCCTTGTTCGGGAAATTGTAGCCGAAGGCATCGAGACCGACCTCGGCCGCGCGGAAGGTGGTCGTCGGCGCGCGCAGCAGCCGATCGGTACCGTCGACGATGCGCATGCTGGTGAGAGGAGCGGCTGCGGGGCGGAGCTTTTCCCAGAGCGCCAGGCGATCGAGGAAACGGATCGACTGATCCATCAGCGCCGTGGTGCGCCGGTCCTCCTTCGGAGCAAGGGGTGCCACCAGCGCCACGTTGCGACCGCCGCGCGCCAGCGCGATTGCGGCGATCATACCGGCCAGACCGCCACCGATCACCGCCACTTCGAATGTCTTCATGCTATCATTCCGCCATCGTAAAACGGCGGACCGGTCGCTTATGCGGCCGGCTTCGCCTGACGGCGCCAACTATAGCCCTTGCCGGCTTCGGCGTCACGCACCGCCGGCTGATAATGATGGGGAATGGCGGGAAGACGGTTTTCGCCCAGCCGCTTCAGCGCCGTGGCATTGGTGACGGAAAAGCTGTCGATGCCGACGCGCAGCATCAGCGGCACCTGATCGATCAGCACGTCGCCGACGGCGCGCAGCTCGTTGGTGTAGCCGAGGCGCTGGCGCAGCAGCGAGGCATGGCTGAAGGCGCGGCCGTCGTTGAAAGCCGGAAAGGCGACGGCAACGATTTCGAGGCGATAGAGATAGGGCTCCAGCCGGCGCACGTCGTCGGCCGGCTTGATCAGCACGCCGAGGCCGACATCGTTGCTTTCATCGGCCTTGGCGATCAGCTCGTCGAGACCAAGCAGCGGCTTCTGCTCCTCGGTCGCCTTCACCTCATCGGTTTCGATCACCCAGGGATCGTTTTCGACAAAACCGGTTTCTCTCCAGATCTTCGTCATAATCGCCTCCTTATGCCGCTTCGGCGGCCGAGCCGTAGAGCGCAGTCTTGAACGGCTGCGGTCCGACACGGCGATAGGCGGCGAGGAAGTTCTCGGACTGATCGAGGCGCAGGCCGAGATAGGTGTCGACGATCGTCTCGATCGCGTCGGTCACCCGGTCCGGCTCGAAGCCGCGGCCGATGATCTCGCCGATCGAGGTATGTTCGTCGCCGGAGCCGCCGAGGGTGATCTGGTAGAGTTCGGCGCCCTTCTTCTCCACACCGAGCAGGCCGATATGGCCGACATGGTGATGGCCGCAGGCATTGATGCAGCCGGAGATCTTGATCTTCAGCTCACCGATCTCGGCCTGGCGTTCGGCATCGCCGAAGCGGCGAGAGATTTCCTGCGCCAGCGGGATGGAGCGCGCATTGGCAAGCGCGCAGTAGTCGAGCCCCGGACAGGCAATGATATCGGTAATCAGGCCGGCATTGGCTTCCGCCAGATTGATGGCGACAAGGCCGCGATAGACGGCTTCGAGATCGGCAAGCGCCACATGCGGCAGGATCAGGTTCTGCTCATGGCTGACGCGGATTTCGTCGAAGGCATATTCCTCGGCCAGATCGGCGATCGCATCCATCTGCGCATCGGAGGCATCGCCCGGAATGCCGCCGATCGGCTTCAGCGAGATCGTCACCATGCCGTAATCGGGGTTCTTGTGCGGCTGCACGTTCTGCTGGACCCAGCGGGAGAAACCGGAATCGGCCTTCTTCCAGCGGGCAAGGTTTTCCCAGCCTTCGGCGCGTTCGGGCAGATCAGGCGGTGCGAAATAGGCTGATATCGACTGGACGTCCTTTTCCGGCAGCTTGAGCTCGCTATCCTTCAGCGCGGCGAATTCAGCTTCCACCTGGCGCGTCAGCTCCTCGGTGCCGGTTTCGTGCACGAGGATCTTGATGCGGGCCTTGTACTTGTTGTCGCGGCGGCCGTGCAGATTGTACACGCGCACGATTGCCGTGGTGTAGGAGAGCAGGTCTTCCTCGGGCAGGAAGTCGCGGATCAGCTTGGCGATCATCGGCGTACGGCCCTGGCCGCCGCCGACATAGACGGCAAAGCCGATCTCGCCCTTGTCGTTCTTCTTCACGTGCAGGCCGATATCATGAACCTGGATTGCGGCGCGGTCGCGCTCGGCACCGGTGACGGCGATCTTGAACTTGCGCGGCAGGAAGGAGAACTCCGGGTGGACCGACGACCACTGGCGCAGGATTTCGGCGTAAGGACGCGGATCGGCGATCTCATCGGCGGCGGCACCGGCGAAGTGATCGGCGGTGACGTTTCTGATGCAGTTGCCCGAGGTCTGCAGGGCATGCATCTCGACGCTGGCAAGGTCGGCGAGCGCATCGGGAATATCGGACAGTTTCGGCCAGTTGAACTGCAGGTTCTGGCGCGTGGTGAAGTGGCCGTAGCCGCGGTCATAGGTGCGGGCGATATGGGCGAGCATGCGCAGCTGGCGAGAACTCAGCGTGCCATAGGGAATGGCGATGCGCAGCATGTAGGCGTGGAGCTGCAGGTAGACGCCGTTCATCAGGCGCAGCGGCTTGAACGCGTCCTCGGCGAGCTCGCCGGAAAGGCGGCGCTCGACCTGATCGCGAAACTGCTCGACGCGCTCGGTAACAAAGGCATGGTCAAATTCGTCGTAACGGTACATCGTCTTCCTCAGACTGCAATGAATTCGGGATCGGCAGAAGCGTAGCCCGGGGCATATTCCATGGTCGGGCCTTGTGCGCGGATGCGTTCGCGCAAGCGAAGCGGCCAGAGAATGCCGTTGGTTTCCTGAACGTCGACGACGGCGACGTCAACGACCTCGTTGTCGGCATAGGATTTTTTGCCGATCGCCTCCAGCGCGGCAACGGCCTCGGCATGACGGGCAACGAGCGCCTCCTGCAGCGAGGTGGACCACTTGCCGTTCGCATCCAGCCAGACGGCAATGCCGTCCGTCAGCCGGTTGGCGGTCAGAACCTTGTCACCCATATTCAGCTCCTTGCAAGTTCCTCGAGCCGGGCGTTTGCGCGCACCAGGGGCTCGGACAGTTCGAAATTGGCGCCGGCGACCGCATCGCCGATGATGACCATGACAGGCCCGGTCAATTCGTCGCGGTGCTGCAGATCGGGCAGATCGGCGAGCGTGCCATGCAGCAGGCGGCGATCGGCGCGGCTGGCATTTTCGATGACGGCAACGGTCGTTTCGGCGGGAATGCCCGCCTGCATCAGCCGCTCGGCGACAGAGGCAGCAACCGTGCGGCCCATATAGACGGCGATGGTCGCGCCGGAAACGGCAAGGCTTGCCCAATCGGGCAGCACGTCGCCTGTAAGATCATGGCCGGTGGTGAAGACCAGCGAGGAGGCAACGCCGCGCAGCGTCAGCGGCAGCTCGAAATCGGCAGCGGCTGCGAAAGCCGAGGTGATGCCAGGCACGACCTCATAGGTGATGCCGGCAGCGCGCAGCGCGGCCATCTCTTCCCCTGCCCGGCCGTAGACCAGGGGATCACCGGATTTCAGGCGGACGACGCGCTTGCCCTGACGGCCGAGATCGACCAGCAGGTCGTTGATTTCTTCCTGGGACTTCGAGTGGCAGCCCTTGCGCTTGCCGACGGAAAGCCGCTCGGCATCACGGCGGCCCATATCGACGATCGCCTGCGGCACGAGGGCGTCATAGACGATGACGTCAGCTTCCATCATCACGCGCTGGGCGCGCAACGTCAGCAGATCCTCGGCACCCGGACCGGCGCCGACCAGCCAGACGTGGCCGGCGACCTTGTCCATCGCGTGCAGCAGCCGGTCGGCAGCATGGCGGGCCTGCGGCAGGTTGCCATTGGCGACCGCATCGGCGACGGCACCGGAAAAGAAACGGCGCCAGAAGACCCGGCGGGAGACGCCTCTCGGAATCAGTTGGTCGACGGCCTTGCGGTAGCTCGTTGCCAGCCCGGCAAGCCGGCCAAGCGAGGGCGAAAGAAGCTGGTCGATCTGCGCGCGGATCATCTGCGCCAGAACCGGCCCGGCCCCTTCGGTGCCGATCGCAACGGCGACGGGCGCGCGGTTGACCAGCGCCGGCGTGAAGAAATCGCAGTAATCGGGCTGATCGACGGCATTGGCCGGAATTCTGGCGGAACGCGCAGCGTCGACGATGCTGCGGTCGTCGGCTTCATTGCCGGTTGCGGCGAAGACGAGCGCCGAACCCTCGACCTGTTCGGCGGAGAAGGCAGCGCGCACGGTCTCGATACGGTTGGCGATCAGGAACGCGTGGTAATCGGCTTCCGGCCGGTCGGCATAGGCGACAATCCGCGCCTTTGTGTTGAGCAGCAGCCGCACCTTGGCGAAAGCTTCATCGCCATTGCCGAAGACAGCCGTCTTCTGGCCTTCCACGCGAAAGAAGGCGGGAAATACCGAAAGCTGTTCAGTCTTGGTAGGCATCATCAATCCACTTCGAAGTTGCCGGAATATGCCCTTGATCGACAAGGGATTGAAGGAACAGAAATTCGAAAGCCCAAGCAAGCAGGTATTCTTTTGCTCGTGCCGTCAGTGATTTGAGAAAAGTCACCCGTGCTGCCAAAAAGCCGCATATTCCCAGCCCGCTTGCTGCAGTGCAGTATAAAGCCTGTGACAAAAGACGTCCACCGGTGCTTCACGCATTTCACTCGCGCCGCCAAGGCGATAGACTGAGGAAAACTGGAGGGCCCTCATGCCTGATAAGACCATTGCCTCCCGCCTGCTTTCGGTGATGGAAGACGATATCCTGCCGCTGACGGAGCGTGGCGTTTCGCTTGGCAATAAGGTGTTCGGTGCGGCGATCCTGCGGAAATCCGATCTTTCGCTTGTCGTCGCCGAGACCAATAACGAGCTGGAGAACCCGCTCTGGCACGGCGAGGTGCATACGCTGAAGCGCTTCTACGAGCTTGGCGACAAGCCGCCGACCAAGGATCTGATCTTCCTGTCGACGCACGAACCCTGCACCATGTGCATGTCGGCGATCACCTGGGCCGGCTTCGACAATTTCTACTATTTTTTCAGCCATGAGGATTCGCGCGACGCCTTCGCCATTCCGCACGACCTGAAGATCCTCAAGGAGGTCTTCGGACTTGAACCCGGCGGCTATCGCAGGCAAAACGGCTTCTGGAACAGCTTTGCCATCGCCGATCTCGTCGAGACCGAGGAGGCTCCGCTGAAGACCGCGCTGAAGACACAGACCGCCCGCATCAAGGCGCGCTACGACGCGCTGTCGACCAGCTACCAGTCGTCGAAGAGCGCCAACGACATTCCATTGAACTAAGCCCGCTGAACCGAGGCAACATGCAACCTTCCAAAGACATTTCGCGGCTGATCGAGATCATGGCGGCGCTGCGCCATCCCGAAACCGGCTGCCCCTGGGACATCGTGCAGAGTTTCGAGACGATCAAGCCCTATACGATCGAGGAGGCCTATGAGGTCTCCGATGCGATCGAGCGTGGCGATATGGACGATCTCTGCGACGAACTGGGCGACTTGCTGCTGCAGGTGGTCTTTCACGCCCGCATGGCCGAGGAGGCCGGCGAATTTTCCTTCGGCGACGTGGTCAACGCCATCACCGCCAAGATGATCCGCCGCCATCCGCACGTCTTTGCCCGCTCGGCGGCGGATACGCCGGACGCGGTGAAGATCCAATGGGACGAGATCAAGCAGGCGGAGAAACGCGAGCGCGCCGAACGGCGCTCGCGGCGCGGCATCACCGAGGACGTCAACAGCGGCTTCCTCGGCTCGGTGCAGCGCAGCTTCCCGGCCCTGACGGAAGCCCTGAAGCTACAGGAACGCGCCGCCAAGGTCGGCTTCGATTGGTCAGCACCGGAGCCGATCCTCGACAAGATCGAGGAGGAGATCGGCGAATTGCGGACAGCCCTTCGCGAAGGCGATCAGGCAAAGGTCAGCGACGAGCTCGGCGACCTGATCTTCGCGGTCGTCAATATCGGCCGTCACGTCAAGGCCGATCCGGAACAGGCAGTGCGTGGAACGAATACGAAATTCCGTCGTCGGTTCAGCCATATAGAACAGGTTCTTGAAGCAGAAGGCGAGACGCTGAAAGACGCGACGCTGGAGCGGATGGAGGAAATCTGGCAGGCAGCGAAGGCGATCGAGCGGGCTGTGACGTCGGGGGCGGAGTGAGCGGAACGTTGCCACATCCCCCTTGAACGCCTTACCGCTCCCAATCTTCCTTTGAAGACTTCGGTCCATTGCCGATGCGGCGCTCGAGTTCGGTCGCCTCGGTTTCGGAGAGGCGCAGATCAAGCGTGATCGTGCCGTCCTCATTATCCTCACGGCCGTCGACGATCGCATGATCGTAAAGCCAGGGCAGCAGCGCCAGCTTGTCGACCGGAAGGCGGATCGTTGCAACGGTCATCACGCCTGACAGTCTGCGGCTGATCTCTTCCATCAGCGTGTCGACGCCCTCGCCGCTGACGGCTGAAACCGCCACCACGTTGCTGGCGCCGGCCGATTTCTGCACCATGGCATCGTGCACCTCGGGCTCCAGCCGGTCGATCTTATTCCAGACTTCGATCAGCCGCTTTTCGGCTTCGGCCTCGTCGATGCCGAGGTCGTTCAGGATGCGCATCACGTCGGAGCTCTGCGCCTGGTTGTCGGCATCGGACATGTCACGGACATGCAGGATGAGATCGGCTTCCAGCACCTCTTCCAGCGTCGCCCGGAAGGCGGCGACCAGATGGGTCGGCAGGTCGGAGATGAAGCCGACGGTGTCGGACAGGATGACGGTGCGGCCGTGCGGCAGTTTCATGCGCCGAAGCGTCGGGTCGAGCGTGGCAAAGAGCATGTCTTCGGCCAGCACGCCGGCGCCGGTGATGCGGTTGAACAGCGTCGACTTGCCGGCATTGGTATAACCGACGAGCGCCACGATCGGGTGCGGCACCTTGCGGCGTTTGGCGCGGTGGAGCTGGCGGGTGCGCACGACCTGCTCCAGCTCGCGTTCGAGCTTGATGATGCGGTCCTGCAGCATCCGTCGGTCGGCTTCGATCTGGGTTTCGCCGGGGCCGCCCATGAAGCCGCCGCCGCCGCGCTGGCGTTCAAGGTGGGTCCAGCTTCGCACCAGACGGCCCTTCTGATAATTCAGATGGGCGAGATCGACCTGCAGCGTGCCTTCCTTGGTGGAGGCGCGGCGGCCGAAGATTTCGAGGATGAGGCCCGTCCGGTCGATGACCTTGGCGTTCCATTCCTTTTCCAGGTTGCGCTGCTGCACCGGCGTCAACGGATGATCGACGATGACGAGACCGGAATCGCGCTCGTCGAGCAGCGCCTTGATCTCCTCGATCTTGCCGGTGCCGAGCAATGTGGCCGGTCTCGGATCATTGACAGGGACGATCTGGCCATTGACGACATCGAGGTCGATCGCCTGGGCAAGGCCCGTCGCCTCTTCGAGCCGGCTTTCCGGCGTGCGGGTCGAGGCCGATTCGCTCTGGCCGCCGCGACTGCGCGATTTCAGAACCGGCACGACGACCGTCGCGCGCATATCGTCCCTGTGCTTGGCGGCCTCAGGGATGATCGAATCGTTCTTGGTATCGCGTGTCGAAATGACGGCTGATCCTGTTAGGACGCTGCTTCTTCGCTCTCGAACATCTGCATGGGCTGGCCCGGCATGATCGTAGAGATCGCATGCTTATACACGAGCTGCGAATGGCCGTCACGGCGAAGAAGAACACAGAAATTGTCAAAAGACGTAACAACGCCCGTGAGTTTCACGCCGTTGATCAGAAAGATTGTCAGGGAAATCTTTTGCTTGCGAACAGTATTGAGAAATAAGTCCTGAAGATTCTGAGAACGTTCCGCCATCGCGCCGCTTCTTTCTTTATTGCCGACCTGATCTGGCCGGTAGAATATCAATCAACCTCACCATGCGAAGACCGGTGGCATCCTCATTCCACCTGTCCAGCAAATCTTGGTATCAAATCGCAATCTTTTCCGCAACGTCGAAAAAGGCTTCGCGAACTTTCTGCGAAACGCTGCCCGGATGGCCGTTGGCGATGGCCTGACCATCGACGGAAACGACCGGAAAACAAATGCTTGTGGCTGCAGTGAGGAAGACTTCGCGGGCTGCGAGCATCTCCGAAACGGAGAAGCTCCGCTCGGCGATCTGCAACCCCAACTTGGCTGCGACATCCATCAGAGTCGTGCGGGTAATGCCGCGCAGAATGCCGTGTTCGGCCGGGCGCGTCACCAGCGTTCCGTCCGGATCGACGATCCAGACATTGGTCGCCGCCCCTTCCTTCACCATGCCGTCGCCGTCGACATAGATCGCTTCCTGGGCGCCGGCCTCCTTGGCTTGCTGGCGGGCCATGGCATTCGGCAGCAGGCCGACGGACTTGATGTCGACGCGGTCCCAGCGATTGTCGACAACGGTGATCGCCTTGATGCCGTTGGCGTTCTTGGCGGCGATGATCTTGGCATCGGTGCTCTTGGCGGTAATGACCAGCGAGGGCGGCGTTCCCTCGGCCGGGAAGACGTGATCGCGGCGGGCGACGCCGCGTGTCACCTGCATGTAGAAAAGCCCGTTGCGGACATGGTTGCGGCGCAGCGTCTCGCGAATGACCTGCGTCAGCGCCGCCCGGCCCATCGGCCAGGCGATGCGCAATTCACCGAGCGAACGGTCGAGACGGTTCAGATGGCGCGTGAGATCGACGATATAGCCGTGGCGCACTTCGCAGACCTCGTAGACGCCATCGGCAAACTGGTAGCCGCGATCCTCGATATGCACGCTGGCATCGGAATGCTTGACGTAACGGCCATTCACATAGGCAATTCTCGGCATGGGAAACCTGGTCTTCCGGGAAGCAATATATAGGAGGCGGCGCGGCCTCGGCCGCGCCGGATACAATCAGACGCCGAGCGACTTCAGCTTGCGGTGCAGCGCCGAACGCTCCATGCCGACGAATTCCGCGGTGCGAGAGATATTGCCGCCAAAGCGGTTGATCTGGGCGATCAGATAATCCTTCTCGAACATCTCGCGGGCTTCGCGCAGCGGCAGCGTCATGATGTGATAGTCGTTCTTGGCGGACACCTTCGGCAGCATGTCGCCGAGATCGGTCGGCAGCATGTCGGCGGTGATCGGCGCATCCGGGCCGTCGGTGCGGGCAAGGATCATCAGCCGCTCGATATTGTTGCGCAGCTGGCGGATGTTGCCGGGCCAGTCGTGCGCCTGCAGCACGGCCATGGCGTCGTCGCCGATGCGGCGCGGACGGATGCCGGCCTGCTCTGATATCTGGCGCATCAGCTGATCGACGAGGAAAGGAATGTCCTCGCGCCGTTCGGCCAACGCCGGCACACGCACCGGTACGACGGCAAGGCGATGGTAGAGATCCTCGCGGAACCAGCCCTCGGCGATGCGGCTCTCGAGATTGTAGGCGGTCGAGGAGATGATGCGGACATCGACCTTGACACGCTTGGAACCGCCGACCCGCTCGAACTGCTGATCGACCAGGACGCGGAGGATCTTGTTCTGCGTTTCGCGCGGCATTTCGCCGACTTCGTCGAGATAGAGGATGCCGCGATGGGCTTCCTCGAGCGCGCCGATCTTGCGCGCCTGGCCGGGCGTGCCCTCGGTGCCGAACAGCGCCACCTCCATGCGTTCGGGCGTGATGTTGGCGGCGTTGATCGCAACGAAGGGGCCGTTGGCACGGGCCGACTTCTTGTGGATCATTCGCGCCACCAGCTCCTTGCCGGAGCCAGAGGCGCCGAGGATCATGATGCGGCTGTTGGTCGGCGACACCTTCTCGATCGTCTGGCGCAGCTGCGAAACGGCGACCGATGTGCCGATCAGCTCCAGTGCGTCGCCGGTGCGGCGCTTCAGCTCGGAAACCTCGCGCTTCAGCTTGGAATTCTCCAGCGCGCGTTCGGCGATCAGGATCAGCCGGTCGGCCTTGAAAGGCTTCTCGATGAAATCGAAGGCGCCGCGCTTGATCGCCGAGACGGCGGTCTCGATGTTGCCATGGCCTGATATCATCACGACGGGCAATTCCGGATGGCGGGTCTTGATCTCGTCGAGTAGCGACAGGCCATCGAGCTTGCTGCCCTGCATCCAGATATCGAGAAAGATCAGCCGCGGCACGCGATCGGAAATTGCCGCCAGCGCGCTGTCGCTGTCATGGGCGGTGCGCGTCTCGTGCCCTTCGTCGGAGAGAATGCCGGAAACGATCTCGCGAATATCATGCTCATCGTCGACGACGAGAATATCAGAAGCCATAAACGCTTTCCTTGTCATTGGCTGCGGGGGCAGCAGGCGTCGGATCCAGGCGTGGCAGATGCACGCGGATCATGGCCCCTCTTCCCCGGTCAAAATCGGCGGGCGCATCATGCAGCTCGAGCTGCCCGCCATGTTCCTCGATGATCTTCTTGACGATGGCGAGGCCGAGGCCGGTGCCCTTCTCGCGCATCGTCATATAGGGTTCCAGAATGCTGTGGCGGTTCTCCACCGGCAGGCCGCGGCCATTGTCGATCACGTCGACGGTGAAGCGGTCGCGGCCGGCATCGAGTGCGGCGCGCACGAGAATCTTGCGTTCGTCCCGCTCGTCGCTCGGCACCGCCTCGATCGATTCCACAGCATTCTTGATGAGATTTCCGAAGGCCTGGCCGAGCATGCGACTGTCGAACAGGCCCTCCAGCGGCTGCTCCCCGAAATCCTGCTCGAAGGTGACGTGATGGTTGCCCATCTCACGCAAGAAGATCGCGTCGCGCAGGATATTGCGCAGGTCGCTCGGCTCCTTGGTCGGCTTCGGCATGCGGGCAAAGGCGGAGAATTCATCGACCATGCGGCCGATATCGCCGACCTGGCGGATGATCGTATCCGTGCACTGGTCGAAGACGGTCCGGTCGCCCGGATCGATCTGCTTGCCGTAGCGGCGCTGGATGCGCTCGGCGGAAAGCTGGATCGGCGTCAGCGGGTTCTTGATCTCATGGGCGATGCGCCTGGCCACGTCGCCCCAGGCAGTCGAGCGCTGGGCGATGACGAGATCGGTGATGTCGTCGAGCGTGATCACGTAGGATTCGCTCATGTCGCGCACTTCCTCGCGGGTGACCTGCACGCTCAGCGTCCTCACAGTGCCGCCGCGCACCAGCGCAATCTGCTTGCGGAAATCGCCGCGATAACGCACCGCCGCCTCGGTCAGCACCTGATCGACCTCCGGCGCGATGTCGACCAGCTGCTTTCCGAGCATTTCGTCGGCCGACAGCGACATCAGCGTCTCGGCCGAGCTGTTGACGATGGCGATGCGGCGGTCCTGCTCGACGCCGATGACGGCGGCGGTGACGCCCGATAGCACCGCTTCGATGAAACGGCGTCGGTCGTCGACCTCGTCCTTGGCCTCGAGGATCTCGTCGCGCTGGGTGCGGATTTCCGAGATCATCTTGTTGAAGGTGCGCGAGAGATTGGCGACGTCGCCGTCGACGGCATGCACCGGCACGACGATATCCATATTGCCCGATGCAACGCTGTCGGCCGCCGTGATCAGCAGGCGGATCGGCCGGACGATGCGGTCGGCGACGGCGATCGCAGTCCAGATCGCCGCCAGGAGCACGATCAGCGCGAAGCCGATGTAGAGCACGGCAAAAGCGATCTGCAGCGAGAAGCGGTTGGCCTCCATCGAGCGGTATTCGGTGGCGTTCTCCTCCATCATGCGCATGGCGCCCATGACCTTGGGATCGACGGCGCGCACCGTATAGAGAAAGGTGCTCTGGATGGCATCGAGCTTGATGATAGCGCCGACGAGATTGGTAACGCCGGGCGGGATCAGCGTCGGCTGGCCGGCGGCGGCCTTTTCCAATGCGTCCTGCGGAATGGCCGGCAGCGGCTTTTCGGTGGCGATATCTGCCTGGACGATCACCGAGCCGTCGCGCTCGACGAGGAAGGCGCCAAGCAGGCCGCGGCCCCTCGCCTGGCGGGTCATCAAGTCGGCAAAGCCCGTCCTATCGAGGCTGTAGAGCGCGCGGTTGCGCTCCAGGTCGTTGGCCATGGAGACCGTCTGCCCCTGCAGGTAGCTGGCATTCTCCATCATGTAGGCCTGGCCGATATTGCGCGACGAGCTGACGATCGACTGGGTGCGCAGGGCAAACCAGCGGTCAAGGCCGGCATTCAGCGTGATACTGGCAAAGATGGCGACGAGGATCGCCGGCGTGATCGCGACGATCGAAAAGAGCACGACGATGCGGATATGCAGGCGGGCTGCGGCACGGCCGCGGGTGCGCGCCTTCAGCAGCCTTGCTACCTCGCGAGCGATCAAGGCGAGCAGCGTCAGGACAAAGAAGGAATTGACGATCACCGAGGTGATGACGACATGCGACGTCGGCGCGATCGGCGTCAGGCCGAGCAGCACGAAAAGCGTGGCCGTGGCGCAGAGAAGCGCGCCGCCGGCGAGCACGAGGCCAGGCACAGCAAAAAGGGCGCGGCGATCGGTCACCGTCGTCACCGTCTCGCCCGCCGCCGCCGGCGATACCCCATCCTGCGTCATTCGGCCTCTCTTCGGACGGCACCTGCCGCCCTCGCCATCAATCGAAACCAAGCAACGCCGGCTCAGAAAGCCAGCGTCGCAACGACTCGATCGGGAGCGAAATACCTAAACCCTTGCGTGACCTTTAAGCAACGCATTGTGGCGAAAATGCAACGCGTCTCGTCACGTTGTCAAGCCGTGCTTCCCTCGACGAGCCTTAATCTGACCCGTCGAGGGAAGTTGTTTCACCTGAAGCGCGTCGCAATCTTTCAGATCGCTCCTCGCGCTTTAGGTCTTTGTTTGACGCATGTTCGTTAGCGCAAAACCGCTGCACACTTTTGCGCGACATGCTTTAGAACCGACGTGGTCCTTCGGGCTTGTTTCCGACGATCGTGTCGATCCGGTCCAGCACGTCAGACGTCACCTTCTCTCGGTGTGAGAGGGCCGCGAGATTGTCCTGCAACTGGCTGGCGCGCGAGGCTCCAAGAATGACGGTCGAGACGTTCCGGTTGGCAAGGCACCACAAAAGGGCGAGATGCGTGATCGATATCCCGATCTCGTCCGCGAGCTTTGCGAGTTCGCCAACTTGTTTGAGCTGGGCCAGGCCGGCATCGCTCGACCACTTTTCCTTCAGCCATTCATAGCCCGGCAGGTTCATACGGCTGTCGGCCGGCACACCGTTATTGTACTTGCCGGTCAGGACGCCCGAGGCGAGCGGTGACCAGATCGTGGTGCCAAGGCCGATCAGGTCATAGAGCGGCAGATAGTCGGACTCGACCTTCTGGCGTTCGAAGATGTTGTACTGCGGCTGCTCCATGGTCGGCGGCGTGATGCGCAAGTCCCGGGCAACGGCGTAGGCTTCTGTCAATTGCTGCGCCGACCATTCCGACGTGCCCCAATAGAGCACCTTGCCCTGGGCAACGAGATCGTGCATCGCCCGGACTGTTTCCTCGATCGGCGTGTCGATATCCGGGCGGTGGCAGAAGTAAAGGTCGAGGTAGTCGACCTGAAGCCGCTTGAGCGCTGCGTGGCAGGCGTCGGTCACATGCTTGCGCGACAGGCCGCGCTGCGTCGGCTTCTGGCCTCCCCAGAAGACCTTGCTGGAAACGACAAAGCTGTCGCGGCTCCAGCCAAGCCTGCTGAGCGCCTCGCCCATCACGATTTCGGACTTACCGCTCTCGTATCCTTCGGCATTGTCGAAGAAGTTCACCCCGTTGTCATAGGCAAGCTTCATGAGGTCGACGGCGTCGCCTCCATTGACCTGCTTGCCGAACGTGACCCATGAGCCGAAGGAGAACTCGCTCACTTTCAGGCCCGACTTTCCCAAACGTCGATATTCCATCATGCAACTCCCGTAAATTATGAATATGTGCCGGTCTGTCACCGGGGTCGGTGTCGCCCGATTGATCGACGACCGATTCGCGTAATCTATGGCATGCTCAACGATATGCGAGGCTCAGCCCGGCAAGTTGACCAAAACACAATGTCGCAGTTCCCGTCAGCCCGACTGTAAAGAAAAGGGCGCTCCACGACATCAGTCGGAGCGCCCGTGGCATGCGATCGACGACGTTTGCGGCGGAGGTCGATAGCAGCGACCGCAGAATGATGAGATTCGGAACGGATAGGCAACATGCGATTGGTATCTGCGACGTTATCGCCCGCTGGTTGATCGTGTCGTCCACCGGATATCCACAGCTTATCCACAGGCATGGCGACGACGACCGCAGCAACTTCAATGACATTCGCCTGGCGCCAAATCACTCCTCACAAATGCTTATGTGACTGTTGAATGACACCGCACCTTTGTTTGTCTGCTTGGATATAAACCGCGACCTGGCTCAGATAGGCTCACCTCTCCTCCCGACCGTGGCGGCGGACGCCGGGAGGGGTGGGCGGTGGGCAAACATGAGGGCCCGCCGCCTTCTTTTTATCGCGCCCCCGAGCGAGCTCAGGCGGTGCGGGAGCTTCTGTAGACCGAGACGCCAAGTTCCCTGATCTCCTTGCGCAAGGTGTTGCGGTTGAGACCGAGAAGATCAGTGCGGCGAGGATCAGCGGATATTCCATTTCCGTCAGCACACGATCATAGAGGCCGGGCGGCGGCAGATTGTCCCCGAAGCCTGCGAAGTAGCACAGGCAGTTTGATCCAACGCAACGCTTGAATCCGGCATTCGTCGTATCTCTAAAAGCAGCTCCATAGTCATGGAGGATACTGGCTCAAAGAGGAGATGCAGAATGTCCATGTTCAGACTGCCAACTATCACTGTGCTGGCCTTGCTCGGTGGCGTCGGTGCCGTGGGCATCGCGTCCGCCCAGACGAAAAGTCCAGACTCGGCTCAGTCGGAGGTTAAGCCCGCGGCCGAAGGATCGGAAATGATGCCCGGCATGATGAGCCGCAACATGATGTCATCGGACATGAATGAAGGAATGCGCATGATGGGGCCAATGCGCGGTCATATGATGAAGATCATGTTCGTCGTCGCCGATACCAACGGGGACGGCGCAATTTCTTTCGAAGAGTTGACCGCAATCCACAAACGCGTCTTCGACGCGGTCGACGCAAACAATGACGGCAAAGTCACACCTGAAGAAATGCAGGCGTTTATGCAGGACATGTGACCGGCGCCTCGGCATTTGCCACCCCATGTGAGCAGCGACCACCAACTCCAGGTGCAATGCTCCTTCGGGGCCAGCCTTCCGCGGCGCCGTGCCAAGACCAGAGAAGCCGGAGCGCCGGCAATTGCGTTACATCAATGCCGACTTGCGACGAATGGAATAGATTGCAATCGTGACAGTCCGCGAGAGATGGAGCAGGACATGACGGCACAATATTTTCTCCCGCTGGCAACATATCCCGATTCAAGTTCCGGATTGATCATTTCGAACGCTGTAGCGTTTGCTGGGTACTACGGTGCAAATCTTCACGCCTGCGCGCTAAGGGTCGAGATCCCGCACATTCCCAACGCCTGGTCGTCGTTGCTGCTCGATACTCCACAGATGATCGAGCATGCCGAGACTTTGAGCCGCGATCGCGCCGCAACCCTGGTTGCCGCGGCGACCAACCTCGCAGCGAACGCCATGGTTGAATTATCTTGTCGAACGGTCAAAACCACCTTGCCTCTATTGCACGAGACGGTGGCCACGGAAGCAAGGTTCTTCGATCTGGCTATTCTCGAATGTATCGCGGACGTTCCGGATACCCGTATTGTCGCCGAAGCGGTCATATTCGGATCCGGCCGGCCAGCCATCATCTTTCCCAACAAGACCCTTGCGGGCCCAATCGACCATCTGGTCATCGCCTGGGACGGAAGTCGAGCCGCCGCTCGGGCCGTCAGCGATGCAAACCCATTCATTCACAAGGCCAAACGGGTTTCGGTCCTATCTCTGACGGGCGAAAAGCCGCTGCCGGAGACAACCGGGGCGCATCTCGCTGAGATCTTGGTTTCGAGCGGCGTCAATGCAAGCGCAACGGTCACTCGCTTTACTTCGTCATCGACCGGTCAGAGCATTCAACAAACAGCACTGGAACTGAGCGCCGATATGCTGGTCATGGGAGGATTTGGACACTCGAGGTTGCGAGATTTCGTCCTGGGCGGAGCAACCGATGGCGTCTTGGAAAAGCCTCTGCTGCCGGTGCTCATGTCACATTGAAGGAAACTGCCCGCATGGGTCTGTGACCTTCTTCTGCCCGAGTCACGGCCGTGGGCGAAGCCAATGTAAAGCGGTATACTGCAAGTTGGCTCTTCGGACAAGGAAGCCTGGACACTCGCGGACCGAAAGCTACTTCCCGTCAGGGACGAAATTCCCCGCAAAACAAGGTGTCGGTCACGAACATAGGCCGGCTGGAGAGCGATCATGCAGAAGCAGTCCTCCTCGCAAACGAGGCAGTATATCGAAAAGCACAAGGCGATCCTTGAGCAACGCCGGCGCGAGCTAGAAACCCGCCTGCAAGCGATCGAGAATGATTTCGAAGAACCTCGGAATCCTGACGATGATGATCGTGCCACAGAGCGAAATAACGATGAAGTCCTGGAAGAACTCGGCGAAGCTGGACAAAAGGAGCTCCTCGCCGTCCAAGCGGCGTTGGACCGGATTGAAGCCGGAACTTTTGGCACATGTGTGAAATGCAGCAAGCCGATCGGCGAGAAGAGGCTTGACGCCGTCCCCCACACACCTTTCTGTCAGTCTTGCGCTCAGTCGTTTGAAGCCTGAGTTGCAAGGTCACCATGCTCATGAAGCACTATCTGATATCGGGCCAGCCCAGCCGGCGCGTGCGCTGATGAGCCATTCATGAGCGTCATCGCGACCGGGAGGATGCGCGTCCGACATCCCTCCGCAGCACCGTGCAAGCCCAACACGCTCAGGCGGTGCGGGAGCTTCTGTAGACCGAGACGCCAAGTTCCCTGATCTTCTTGCGCAAGGTGTTGCGGTTGAGACCGAGAAGATCGGCGGCCTTGATCTGGTTGCCGCGCGTCGCCGTCAGTGCGGCGAGGATCAGCGGATATTCCATTTCGGTCAGCACACGATCATAGAGGCCGGGCGGCGGCAGATTGTCACCGAAGCCTGCGAAGTAGCTGCGCATGTTCTCTTCGACGGCTTGCGCGATCGTCATCGAGCCGCTGCGGATCGGCCCCTTGTCGATCGGGCTGTCGGGCACGTCGGAGCGCAGTTCCGCGTCGATGATCTCGCGGGTGATCACATCCTGCGGATAGAGCGCCATCAGACGGCGGATGAGGTTTTCCAGCTCGCGGACGTTGCCCGGCCAGGCATAGGCCTTCATCAGTTCCAGCGCTTCCTGATCGAAGCGCTTGGAGCCGAGGCCTTCCTTTTCGGCCTGCTGGATGAAATGGCGCACCAGGTCGGGAATATCCTCGGCGCGGTCGCGCAGCGGCGGCAGGCGTAGCGGCACGACATTGAGGCGGTAATAGAGATCCTCGCGGAAGAGGCCCTGGTTGATCGCCTGCTTCAAGTCCTTGTTGGTGGCGGCAACGATGCGCACATCGGTGCGGATCGGCGTGCGGCCGCCGACGGTGGTGTATTCGCCCTGCTGCAGGACGCGCAGAAGCCGTGTCTGGGCGTCCATCGGCATGTCGCCGATCTCGTCGAGGAAGAGGGTGCCGCCCTCGGCCTGCTCGAAGCGGCCGGTCGAGCGGGTCTGCGCGCCGGTGAAGGCGCCCTTCTCGTGGCCGAAGAGTTCGGATTCGATCAGATCACGTGGGATCGCCGCCATGTTGATTGCGACGAACGGGCCGTTGCGGCGCTTGCCGTAGTCGTGCAGCGCGCGGGCGACAAGCTCCTTGCCGGTGCCGGATTCGCCGGTGATCATCAGCGTCAGGTCCGTCTGCATCAGGCGGGCGAGCACACGGTAGATTTCCTGCATCGCCGCCGACCGGCCGACCAGCGGCATGCCGTCCTGCATGTCGTCTTCAAGCTTGGCAGGCTTGCGCTTCGGCTCGGCAAGCGCCCGGCCGATGATGCCGATCAGCTCGGTGAGATCGAAAGGCTTCGGCAGATAGTCGTAAGCCCCCTTCTCCGAGGCCTTGATGGCGGTCATGAAGGTGTTCTGAGCGCTCATGACGAGAACGGGCAGGTCGGGCCGCGCCTTCTTGATGCGCGGCAGCAGATCGAAGGCGTTCTCGTCGGGCATCACCACATCGGTGACGACCAGATCGCCCTCGCCTGCCGAAATCCAGCGCCAGAGGGTAGCGGCGTTGGAGGTGATGCGAACGTCATAGCCGGCGCGGCTCAAAGCCTGGTTGAGCACGGTCCGGATGGCCGCATCATCATCTGCAACGAGGATCGTGGCTGTCATCGAGAAGGTCCTGTCGAGCTTGCTATAGAGGCGTCCTCGAGCGAGGCGTCCTTCGACGCCGGCATGAGAACGCGGAATGTCGTGCGGCTGTTCTGGCTGTCGCATTCAATGATGCCGCCGTGATCGCCGATGATCTTGGCGACCAGCGCCAGGCCGAGGCCGCTGCCGTTCGGCTTGGTGGTGATGAAGGGATCGAAGAGATGCGGCACCAGATCGGCGGGAACGCCGGGACCGTTGTCATGGACGCAGAATTCCAGCGGCAGCGAGATCTTTTCGCGCGTGCCGGCGACCGAAAGACGGATGCCCGGGCGATAGGCCGTCGTCAGCATGATCTCGCCGTCCGGCCGATCGCCGACCGCTTCGGCGGCGTTCTTCACCAGATTGAGGAAGACCTGGACGAGTTGATCGCGATTGGCATAAACGGCCGGCAGCGACGGGTCATAACTTTCGGTAACTCGGATGTTGCGGGCAAAACCTGCCTTGGCGACGGCCTTCACGTGATCGAGCACGGAATGGATATTGACCGGCATGCGGTCGACGGGGCGTTCGTCGGAAAAGACTTCCATACGGTCGACCAGCGAGACAATGCGATCGGTCTCGTCGCAGATCAGCCGGGTCAGCGCCCGATCGTCATCGATCGCAGACTGCTCAAGCAGCTGGGCGGCGCCGCGTATGCCGGAGAGCGGGTTCTTGATCTCATGCGCCAGCATCGAGGCAAGGCCGGTCACCGAGCGGGCGGCGGCGCGATGTGTCAGCTGCCGGTCGATCTTGTCGGCCATCGAGCGTTCCTGAAAAACGATGACGACGGCGCCGGGCTCGCTAAGCACCGGGGCGACATAGAGATCGACGAGCTTGTCCTGGCCGAGACGGGGCGAACTCAGGTCGACGCGATATTCGTTGACCGGCGCCTTGCGCTCACGCACCTGGTCGATCAAGGCGAGCAGCGGGCTGCCGAAGGGAATGAAGGTCGAGATACGGTAACGGGCCAGATGCGAGGCGCTGGCGCCGAAGAAGGCCTCCGCCTCCCAATTGGCGAAAACGACAAAGCCGGATTCGTCGACCATGATGACGGGGTTCTGGATGGCGTTCAGCACGGCCATGGCGACGGTCCCGCCGGCGTGATCGGACGGAGATGTCATATCCTTTGTCATGCCGCCTCCCGGCTGTCGACAATACTCGCCGCAAGCGCATCGTAGAGGCGCGCGGCCACCTCGCGCGGGTCGCGCGAGGTCATAATCTCCGCCTTTTCCGCGCCTGACAGATCAGGCGCGAAACGCTGGAGATACCAGCCAAGGTGCTTGCGGGCGTGGCGGATCGCCACCGCTTCGCCGTAGAAATCCAGCATCATGCGGTAATGCTCGACGGCGAGCTCGGCGATCTTCAGGGATTGCGGTGGAGGCGCACCTGATATGACGCCGGCATGCCACGGCCTGCCCTGGCAGCCCCTGCCGATCATCACGGCATCGGCGCCGGAGCGGCGCAACATTTCCTGCGCCTCGCCTGCGGTTTCGACATCGCCATTGGCGATCAGCGGGATTGAGATTACGTCGCGGACGGCGCGTATCGCGTCCCAATCGGCCCGGCCTTCATAGAATTGCATGCGGGTGCGCCCGTGAATGGTCACAAGCTGGATGCCGGCGGCCTCGGCGCGACGCGCGATGTCAGGCGCGTTAATCGAATTCTCGTCCCAACCGAGGCGCATCTTCAGCGTTACCGGAATGTCGACGGCCTTGACCGTCGCCTCGATGAGGCCGAGCGCATGATCGGGATCGCGCATCAGCGCCGAGCCGGAATAACCGCCGATCACCTTCTTTGCCGGACAGCCCATATTGATGTCGATGATATCGGCGCCATGATCGGCGGCGATCTTGGCAGCCTCGGCCATCCAGTGCGCCTCGCGCCCGGCAAGCTGCACCATATGCGGCCGGAAGCCCGCAGCCCGCAGCCGCGACCAGGACTCGGCCGTGTCATTGACCAGTTCGCGGCTCGCCACCATTTCGGTGACGACGAGGCCGGCGCCGAAGCGCCACGCAAGCTCGCGGAAGGGCATATCCGTGACGCCGGACATCGGCGCCAGCACAACGCGGTTCCGCACGGACACGGGTCCGATTCGGAAAGGCGCTGCGAGGTCCTTGGAAATCAATTGATTATCTTTCGGGCACACAATAGAACTGCATTATTTTTAGCCATTATTCCCTAGCTTGCCAAGGGGGCTGGGATGGGAATTGATATTTTTCGGGCAGATGCTGGAAAAGGCCAAAGCAAGACGTTAGAGCACTCGGGTCAATTCCGCATATTTTAGGGGATTTATGCTGCAAATGCCTTCTAAGCAACCGATATCGGCTGGAATTGTCATCGTGGCCGCCGGCCGCGGCGAGCGCGCGGGATCCTCCACGGAGGGCCCCAAGCAGTATCGCATGATCGGCGGCAAGCCGGTTATCGTGCATACGCTTGAAAACTTCATGACATGGGAAGCAGCAAAGCAGATCGTCGTCGTCATTCATCCCGATGACGAGGCGCTGTTTGCAAGAGCCTTCCGCCACATCATCTCGGCAACGCCGATCGAAACGGTGCATGGTGGCGCCACCCGGCAGCAATCCGTGCTTGCCGGCCTCAGATACCTCAAGGACAAGCAAATCAGCCATGTGCTGATCCATGATGCCGTTCGGCCGTTCTTCGACCATGTGCTTCTGGACCGCATTGCCGAGAGCCTTGACGCCGGCGCGCAGGCGGTCCTGCCGGCAATCCCGGTCACCGATACGCTGAAACGCGCCGACAGCGCCGGCACCGTGCTGACGACGGTTTCACGCGAGCATCTCTACGCGGCGCAGACGCCGCAATCCTTCGCCTTCGAAACGATCCTCGAGGCGCATGAGAAGGCGGCGGCGAGCGGACGAAGCGATTTCACCGACGATGCCTCGATCGCCGAATGGCTGGGCATTCCGGTGACGATCGTCGAGGGCACGGCCGACAACGTCAAGCTGACGGTCAGGAACGATATCGCCATGGCCGACGACAAGCTGTCGACTTCGCTGCTTCCAGACGTGCGCACCGGCAACGGCTACGACGTGCACCAGCTCGTAGCCGGCGATGGCGTGACACTCTGCGGCGTGTTCATTCCGCATGATCAGAAGCTGAAAGGTCACTCGGATGCCGACGTCGCGCTGCATGCGCTGACGGACGCGCTGCTCGCCACCTGCGGCGCCGGCGATATCGGCGATCATTTCCCGCCGTCCGACCCGCAATGGAAAGGGGCGGCCTCGCGGATCTTCATCGAGCATGCCGCCCGGATCGTGCGCGAGCGCGGCGGCACGATCATGAATGCCGACGTCTCGCTGATCGCCGAGGCGCCGAAGGTCGGCCCGCATCGCGAGGCCATGCGCGCGAAACTGTCGGATTATCTCGGCATCGATATCGAGCGTTGCTCGGTCAAGGCGACGACCAACGAGACGATCGGCTTCGTCGGCCGGCGCGAAGGCATCGCGGCGATCGCGACTGCCACCGTCGTCTATCGCGGAAGGAAATGATGAGCCTTTTTCCTCAGGATATAATTTCGATGGCGGAGGCGATCATCCGTGACTTCACGGCTGCGGGGCTGATGTTCTCCACAGCCGAATCCTGCACCGGCGGACTGATTGCCGGGGCGCTGACGGAGATATCGGGTTCATCAGCCGTCGTCGACCGCGGCTTCGTCACCTATACGAATACCGCAAAGATGGAGATGCTCGGCGTACAGGCGGAAACGCTGCTGCGTTTCGGGGCCGTCTCCGAGGAAACGGCGCAACAGATGGTGCATGGCGCCCTCTTCCGTTCACGCGCCGAGATCGCCGTTGCTGTCACCGGTATTGCTGGCCCTGGCGGCGGATCGGCGGAAAAACCGGTCGGCCTCGTGCATCTCGCCGCCAAATCGCGCGCCGGCGCGCTCATCCATCGGAAAATGCTCTATGGCGATATCGGCCGCAGCGAGGTTCGGCTGGCGACGATCAGGACGGCGCTGGAGATGGTGCGCTCGCTCCTTGCTGCCTGACGCGGGTTCGCTCATCAAGCCGGCGTGTAGATCCTGTTTGCCCTGGTCTCGAAGGCCTCGGTGAACATGCGGAAGGCGCGGTCGAACATCGAACCCATCAACGCGCCGAGAATGCGGCTCTTGAACTCGTAGTCGATAAAGAAATCGACGGTGCAGCCGCCGGAGGGCGTCTCGGCGAAGTGCCAGCGATTGTCGAGATATTTGAACGGGCCATCGATATACTTGACCTCGATGACGTGCTCGGCCCGGTTCAGCAGCACCTGCGTCGTGAAGGTCTCGCGGATCGCCTTATAGCCGACCGTCATGTCGGCGACGAGCAGGATCTTGCCGTCGCGCTCCTTGCGGCTCCTGATGGCCAGCGCTTCGCAGAGCGGCAGGAATTCCGGATAGCGCTCGACATCGGCGACGAGGTCGAACATCTGCTCGGGCGTATGCGGGACGGGACGGTGCGTTTCGAATTGCGGCATAGGCGGCAATTAATCGGGCCGGCCGAGAAGATCAAGAAGCTCGCGCATCTGGCGGCGGGATTTTAGCTGAAGAACCGGCACGTCAGGGCCATGTGCGGCGATGCCGGCGACGAGGCGCGGCGCAAATTTCTCCTCGAAGGTCCAGATGAAGCGGAGGAATTCCCAATCGACCTTCTCGATACAGCCCCGCGCCATTTCGGGGCGAGTGCGGCCGATCCATTTCGCCCACCGGCTGATTGCGCCCCAGATACAGAGAAGCCGCGGCATGCGGACCCAGATGACGAAATCGGAGCGCGGCAGCCGAATGTCCAGGGAGGATGGGTTCGTGCCGTCCATGATCCAACGTTCTTCGAGGATCCGGCTGGCGATGATATTTCTCTGCTCGACTCTGTCGCGCACCACCCAGCCGGGAAGCCAAAATACGTCGCGATCGAGCGAAATGTAGGAAAGCCCGAAGCGCTTGGCAATCTTCAGCGATAGCGTGGATTTGCCGCCGCCCGAGCAACCCATGACGAGGATGCGGCGGGCTGTGCGAATATGCTCAGCAGCTTGTTTAAGATCGGTGATCTGCTGACGCGGCGGCAAGTCTACTCTCTGATCCATCATGCAACTCCCTCGAGCCAAACGTGCGTTTCGCCGGCGCGACTCAAGCGCTAAGAGCGGCGAACCGGTTAGCTGCCTTGCGCGATCTTAAGATGATGGTGGAATTGAAAAGCCCGTGATCGCGAAGTGCTGCCTCGATCAGAGGTGCGGCATGCCGTTCGAAATTCCAGATATAGGCAAGCGCGTCCAGCGAGAGGCGTTCCGGGCAGCCGGCAGGCAGTTCGGGGCGGTTGCGCCCAAAGTAGCGGAACGCTCTCGATAGGGCGCCGTAGAGGCATGCATATCTGGGCAGCCGAAGCCAGATGACGAGGTCCGCGCGCGGCAGGCGAAGATGGAAGGAGCTGAGGCCGGTTCCATCAATGATCCAGCGTTGTTCCGCCACCGCCTCGGCTATCCGGCGGTCGATCTCGTCGCGCGGCCTCTTTCGCCAGCCCGGTAGCCAGTAGAAATCGCGGGCCATGGAGATGTAGTTGAGGTCGAGCGCTCGCGAAAGCCGCGTTGCGAGTGTGCTCTTGCCGCCGCCGGGGCAGCCGATCACCAGGATACGGTCGGCTTCGACCAGCGTCGATTTCACTCCGGAGGTGATGTTCATCGTCGGCCTCCCAAAGAAAAACCGCGGCGAAAATCGCCGCGGTTCAATCAAAAAGCAAGTACCAGATGTTACTCGGCTGCCATCAGCAGCTTCTTCTCGCGCGCCGCTCTCAGCCGGGCAAAGTCGTCGCCGGCATGGTGGGAGGAGCGGGTCAGCGGGCTGGAGGCGACCATCAGGAAGCCCTTGCTGTAGGCGACGGTCTCATAAGACTTGAACTCGTCGGGGGTGACGAAGCTTTCGACCTTGTGGTGCTTGCGCGTCGGCTGCAGGTACTGGCCGATCGTCAGGAAGTCGACATCGGCTGTGCGCAGATCATCCATCAGCTGGAGGACTTCGTTTCGCTCTTCGCCAAGACCGACCATGATGCCCGATTTGGTGAACATGGTGGGATCGAGTTCCTTCACCCGCTGCAGCAGGCGGACAGAATGGAAGTAGCGGGCGCCGGGGCGAACCGTCAGATAGTTGCCGGGCACTGTTTCCATATTGTGGTTGAAGACGTCGGGCTTGGCGGCGACGACGCGTTCCAGCGCACCCGGCTTCTTCAGGAAGTCCGGCGTCAGGATCTCGATCGTCGTCATCGGCGAGGCGGCACGGATTGCCCAGATCACCTTTTCGAAGTGTTCGGCGCCGCCGTCCTCCAGGTCGTCACGGTCGACCGAGGTGATGACGACGTGGGATAGGCCCATCTCCTTGACCGCCTTGGCGACATTCTCCGGCTCGGCCATGTCGAGCGCATTCGGCTTGCCGGTGGCGACGTTGCAGAAGGCACAGGCGCGGGTACAGATCTCGCCCATGATCATGAAGGTCGCGTGCTTCTTGTCCCAGCACTCGCCGATATTCGGGCAGCCGGCCTCCTCGCAGACTGTGACGAGCTTGTGCTCCTTCACGATCGCGCGCGTTTCGGCATAACCCTTGGAGGTCGGCGCCTTGACGCGAATCCAGTCCGGCTTGCGCATGACTTCCGTATCAGGCCGATGCGCCTTCTCGGGATGCCGCACGCGCTTGGCGTCGCGATTGATCGTATCGAGGATCGTCACCATTGCAGTTTCAGCTTTCTACCGCCCCTATGCGGCAAATCGATCGGATCTAGCGCCGCACCAGCCGCGCAAGGAATATCAACAGGCAGGCTCCGAGGAAACCCGTCACGAAATAACCGAGCCGTCCGCCGACCACCTCGACATGGAATTGCGCGAGGACGGCGCTTGCGACGACCGAACCGACGATGCCGAGCACGATGTTCAGAAAAATCCCGTATCGCGCTTCCATCAGCTTGCCGGCGAGCCAGCCCGCAAGCCCACCGATGATGATTGCCGAAATCCAACCGACGCTTTCCATGCCCTGCCCTCAGTTACGCCTCAAGCGACCGCCCTTGCGATCAGAACCACGATGATGGCGCCGACGGTGGCGTGGATGATCTGCACCACCAGCGCGTTTTCAATGCCCAGCGAAATACCGAGCGCGCTGAACAGATAACCGCCGACGAAGGCGCCGATGATGCCGCTCAGCAGGCATCTTATCAGCCCGCCGCCACCGACGACCAGGCTTGCGAGGAAGCCTGCAACCAGGCCGATCAGCAAAAATACCAGCAACGCCTGCGTCTCCATAGACATGATGATTTCCTTTCGTTTTTTCCACCCCAGCGGCGTGGCTTTCCACTCCGGACATAAAGGGCAGCTTCGGAAATTCTCAAGCGTTCAGCACACGGCCGTAAGCATCGAGCACCGCTTCCTTCATCGTTTCGGACACGGTCGGATGCGGGAAGATCGTGTGCATCAGCTCTTCCTCGGTCGTTTCGAGGTTCATCGCCACGACGAAGCCCTGAATGAGCTCGGTGACTTCGGCGCCGACCATGTGGGCGCCGAGCAGCTCACCGGTCTTCTTGTCGAAGATCACCTTCACCATGCCCTGGTCCTCGCCGAGCGCGATCGCCTTGCCGTTCGCCGCGAAGGAGAAGCGGCCGACACGGATGTCGCGGCCCAGCTCTTTGGCTTTCGCTTCGGTGATGCCGACAGAGGCGACCTGCGGATTGCAATAGGTGCAGCCCGGGACCTTGCCCTTGTCTGTGGGATGGACGTTCGGCAGGCCGGCGATCTTTTCGACGCAGACGACGCCCTCATGCTCTGCCTTGTGCGCCAGCATCGGTGGGCCGGCGACATCGCCGATCGCATAGATGCCGGCGACATTGGTCTTGCCGTAGCCGTCGATGACGATGCAGCCGCGGTCGGTCTTGACGCCGAGCGCCTCGAGACCGAGGTTTTCGATATTGCCCTGAACGCCGACGGCAGAAATCAGCCGGTCGGCGGTGATCTGCTGCACCTTGCCATCAGCCGTCTCGACATGGGCGGTAACGCTGCCGGCGCCCTTCTCGACCTTCGTGACCTTGGCGCTGGTGAAGATCTTGAGGCCGCGCTTTTCAAGCTGCTTGCGGGCGATCGCCGTTACCTCGGCATCCTCGACCGGCATGATGGTCGGCATGACTTCGACGACGGTCACATCGACGCCCATCGAGCGATAGAAGCTTGCAAATTCGATGCCGATCGCGCCTGAGCCCATGACGATCAGCGACTTCGGCAAAACATCCGGCTTCAGCGCCTCGAAATAGGTCCAGATCAGCTTGCCATCCGGCTCGATGCCAGGCAGCGCGCGTGGACGGGCGCCGGTCGCGATGATGATGTGCTTGGCGGTATAGGTGCCCTCGCCGCTCTTGACGTTCTTCGGCAGCGGATGCTGCGGCTCGACAACGAGCTTCGACGCCTTGCCGACAACGATCTCGCCGGGCTTGGTGATCTTCGCTTCGCCCCAGATGATGTCGATCTTGTTCTTCTTCATCAGGAAGCCGACGCCGGCATTCAGGCGGGCGGAGACGGCGCGCGAGCGGCCGACGACGGCCTTGGCATCCGGCTTGACCGTGCCTTCGAGAACGAGGCCGAAATCCTTGAAGTGATTGGCGTGGTCGAGCACCTCGGCCGAGCGCAGCAGCGCCTTGGTGGGTATGCAGCCCCAGTTCAGGCAGATGCCGCCCATATGCTCGCGCTCGACGATCGCGGTCTTGAGGCCGAGCTGGCTGGCACGGATAGCAGCGACATAGCCGCCGGGACCCGAGCCGATGATGATGACGTCGTAGGATTCAGCCATGTGTTTCCTGCCTTTGTTACGCTGCGCTGCGGGTCATGAGCACCCACGCGTGTCTCTTGCTGTTTTCGAAGAGCGGCACGGCATCGGCGCGCGCAGCCTCCAGGAATCCGTTTCTTCCATAAAGCGACAAAGCCGCTTCGTTGTCGCTTGCGGTGATCAGGCTGACGGGCCGCCGATCGGCCCTTTCGATCTGATCGTCCAGCAGCCTGCGTCCGATGCCGATGCCGCGCAGATGGCGATAGACGCCGAGACTGCCGATGAACCAGCTTCCCACAACCGCTTTCTGCAAGGCGAGCATCGGTGCGGTTGCCGGAATCGTCGCCTCGATATCGCCTATCCCCTCACCCAGCGCATGGCCGATCGCCACACCTGCGACCTCGCCATAGGCCTCGGCAATGACGGCATCCCGCCAGCCGCCGACGGCTTCCTCCTCGCTCATCTTCAGCCGGCCCCGCTCCAGCGGCGTATCGCTCACGCCGTTTTCCACACCGGCAAACCAGAGCCAGGAGGCAAACCCGCGCGATGCGATATCCGCCAGAATCGCCAGCTCCGAGGCATCCCGCCGTGAGGCCTGCCGGAGGGCGATGAAGGAGGCCATGGTCAGATCCCCAGCATCATCCGCACGATCGATTCCAGCCCGCGTCCGAGCGCACGCGTATTGTCCGCATCGAGGTGAATGCCATCGATCGGCGTGGTCTTGGCGACGGAATTGCCATCGAAGAAGCCACAACCGAGTTCGTCGGCAAGATCACGATAAAGCGTTGCAAGCTTTGCCGATTCCTCGATACCGCCGGGAAAGGATGCGGCGAAAGGCACGTTGCCCGTCGCGCGGATCGCCGGCGGCGCCACGATCAGAATCTCCGGCCCATCAAATTCGAAGGGCCAGGCATGATTGCGGATCAGCCGCACGAGGCGGCTGATGCCCTGGCATGCGGCAAAGGCAGAACCTGCCACAACCGGCTTCATGTCATTGGTGCCGAGCAGAAGGATGACGAGGTCGAGCGGTGCATGCGTCTGCAGGATCGTCGGCAGGATGCGCGCACCGTTGCGGTCGCAATCGGCGAGATGGTCGTCGAAAGCGGTGGTGCGACCGTTCAAGCCTTCGGCGATGACGCGCGCCTCATGGCCGAGCGCTGCCTGAAGCACGCTCGGCCAGCGATTTTTGTAATCATGACGGCCGATCGTCTCGGCGTCATAACCCCAGGTCAGCGAGTCACCATAGCAAAGAACGGTCTTGGTCATTTCCGCCTCCGCGCCGCTATCAGACAAGCATGCCCATCGGGTTCTCGATGTAGCCCTTGAAGGCCTGGAGCAACTCGGCGCCGAGCGCGCCGTCGACGCAGCGATGGTCGGTCGAGAGCGTGACGGACATCACGGTGGCAATCGTCATTTCGCCCTTCTTGACGACGACCCGCTGTTCGCCGGCGCCGACCGCGAGGATCGTCGCATGCGGCGGGTTGACGACGGCTGCGAAGTTCTTCACGCCCATCATGCCCATGTTCGAGACGGAACTGGTGCCGCCCTGATATTCCTCAGGCTTCAGCTTGCGATCCTTGGCCCGCTTGCCGAGATCGCGCATCTCGTTGGAGATTGTCGACAGGGTCTTTTCCTCGGCCTTGCGGATGATCGGGGTGATCAGGCCGCCGGGGATCGAGACGGCGACGCCGACATCGGCGTGCTTGTGCTTGACCATGTTGCTGTCGGTCCAGGAGACGTTGGCATCCGGAACGTCGCGCAGCGCCAGCGCCATGGCCTTGATGACCATGTCGTTGACCGAGAGCTTGTAGGCCGGAGCGTTGTCCTTGCGCGGAGCCGCATCGTTCAGCTGGGCGCGTAGCGCCAGCAACGCATCGAGCTCGCAATCGACGCTGACGTAGAAATGCGGGATCGTCTGCTTGGATTCGACCAGTCGCCTGGCGATCGTCTTGCGCATGCCGTCATGCGGCACGAGCTCGTAGGAGCCCGGTTCGAAGAGCTTGAGCACGGCTTCTTCGGACGCGCCCTTCGCAGCGGTTGCCGGAGCCGGCGCGGCAGCGGATACGGGCGCAGCAGCAGCCTTGGCGCCGCCACCGG
>NZ_JALBGX010000078.1:0-32359 GCF_023006465.1 Rhizobium sp. PRIMUS64
CGGCCCGCGCGATCTCTGGGCGATCCGCCAGGGCCTGGAAGCGGCGGTCGGACTTGCGGCGATGCTCGGCAAGGCGATGCTTCCCGAAGAGCTCGACCAGGCACTATCCGGTCTGCAGGCCCTTCCCGGGACGCTGGAGAAGCTGCTTGCCGACACGCTCGCCGAAGAATTGCCGCTGTTGAAACGCGATGGCGGCTTCCTGCGCGACGGCGCCAGCGCCGAGCTCGACGAGGTCCGCGCACTGCGCGACCAGTCGCGTCGCGTCATCGCCGGCCTGCAATTGCAATATGCCGAGGAAACCGGCATCCGGTCGCTGAAGATCAAGCACAACAACGTCCTTGGTTATTTCATCGAAGTCACCGCCGGCAATGCCTCGCCGATGACGGAGACGGCGGACGCGAAGGCCCGCTTCATCCACCGCCAGACGATGGCGAACGCCATGCGCTTCACCACGACCGAACTTGCCGATCTCGAGAGCCGCATCGCCAATGCAGCCGACCAGGCGCTTACGATCGAGCTCGAAGCCTTCGACAGGATGACGGCGGCCGTCGTTGCGGAAGCCGAGGCGATCAAATCAGGCGCCCGGGCGCTTGCCGTCATCGACGTCGCCGCAGGTCTGGCGCTTCTCGCCGAGGAGCAGGCCTATTGCCGCCCGCAGGTCGACGGTTCGAAGATGTTTGCCATCGAGGGTGGGCGCCATCCGGTTGTCGAGCAGGCGCTGCGGCGGCAGGCTGGCGGCCCCTTCGTCGCCAATCATTGCGATCTCTCGCCAAAGACCGGCGACCGGGACGGGGCGATCTGGCTGCTGACCGGCCCGAACATGGGCGGCAAGTCGACCTTCCTGCGCCAGAATGCGCTCATTGCCATTCTAGCGCAGATGGGCTCCTTCGTGCCGGCGACATCAGCCCATATCGGCATCGTCGACCGGCTTTTCTCGCGTGTCGGCGCCTCAGACGACCTGGCGCGCGGTCGCTCGACCTTCATGGTCGAGATGGTGGAAACGGCGGCGATCCTCAACCAGGCGAGCGACCGTTCCCTTGTCATCCTCGACGAGATCGGTCGCGGCACCGCCACATTCGACGGTCTGTCGATCGCCTGGGCCGCCGTCGAGCACCTGCATGAGGCCAATCGCTGCCGCGGCCTCTTCGCCACGCATTTCCACGAGCTGACCGTGCTTTCGGAAAAGCTTGGCCGGCTGTCGAACGCCACGATGCGCGTCAAGGAATGGGACGGCGACGTCATTTTCCTGCACGAGGTCGGGCCGGGTGCAGCGGACCGCTCCTACGGCATTCAGGTCGCGCGCCTTGCCGGGCTTCCGGCCTCGGTCGTGGCGCGGGCCCGCGATGTGCTCACCCGTCTGGAAGATGCCGATCGCAAGAACCCGGCGAGCCAGCTGATCGACGACCTGCCGCTCTTCCAGGTGGCGGTGCGCCGCGAGGATACGGCCCGAGGGGCCTCCAAGGTCGAGGAGGCGTTGAAAGCGATGAGCCTTGACGACATGACGCCGCGCGAGGCAATGGATGCACTTTACGATCTCAAGAAGAAGCTGAAATAGGAGTAGCGCGCCATGTTCATGGAAAAACTGGTTCGCGAAACCGAGCGCCTCTCGCTCATCTGCTCCATGCTCGATACGATGCGGCGCGCCGACAAGGACCGCAATGCGCGCGGCTGGACTTCGCCGATCGGCATGCTGAAAATTACCCGCTGTTGCGCGATGATCTGCGAACTCGGAACGTCGATCGCCAAGGCGGGCTATCGCGAATGCGACAGGCAGGCGCTTGAAGAGATCATGCGCGAGACACGGCAGGTTCTGCATTTGCTGAATGCGCGAGCCGCCGGCTGAGGATTTCGGGAAAGCCGGCGCCTTGCGTCAAAGCGCGCTTGCATCTTGCAGCGAACCAACACCATTTCGCCAAATTTAAAGGTTCTTGCAGTATGAAAGCCCGTGTCAATCGCCGGGCAAAGGGGCTATAGCGCATGCAGACGAAACAAGCGGCAGGCCGTGAACCGGCAGCCCGGCATGAACAGGAAACCGTCCCGGCGACAGCGATGCGCGACCTCGATTTCTCCAATATCCTCGACGTCGAGCTCTTGCAGAAGCAGTGTGACGCCGTTGCCGAGGCCAACCGCAGCCGGCCCGACGTCCTGCGCGCCGATCTTCTGGCCGTGCTGAAGAAGGCGAGCACGGAAGGTCGGCAGAAGGCGCGCGCCGCACTGATGGCCGACGGCGGCGGGCTCAATTG
Source organism: Rhizobium sp. PRIMUS64 (assembly GCF_023006465.1). NCBI lineage: Bacteria > Pseudomonadati > Pseudomonadota > Alphaproteobacteria > Hyphomicrobiales > Rhizobiaceae > Rhizobium > Rhizobium sp. PRIMUS64. The sequence goes on from NZ_JALBGX010000078.1 coordinate 2,244, forward strand.
CGCCTACCGGATTTCCTGGCTGCAGGACCAGATCATCGGCGCCCTCTACAATTTCGCCACCGCCCATATCTTTCCGCATCAGAAGGACAAGTTCGCGGTGACCGCCGTCGGCGGCTACGGCCGCGACACGCTGGCGCCCGGCTCGGATATCGACCTGCTGTTCCTCTTCCTGCCGAGGCCGGCGGAAGAGACGCACAAGGCGGTCGAATTCATGCTCTACGTGCTCTGGGACATGGGCTTCAAGGTCGGTCATGCCACCCGCACGGTGGAGGAATGCATCGCGCTTTCCAAGTCCGACATGACCATCCGCACCGCCATCCTGGAGATGCGCTACATCTGCGGCCTGCAGCGGCTGGAAACCGAGCTCGAGACCCGCTTCGACAAGGAGATCGTCACCGGCACCGGTCCCGAATTCATTGCCGCCAAGCTGGCCGAGCGCGACGAACGCCACCGCAAGGCGGGCGACACGCGTTATCTCGTCGAACCGAATGTCAAGGAAGGCAAGGGCGGGCTTCGCGACCTGCACACGCTGTTCTGGATCTCGAAATATTACTATCACGTGCGCGACCAGGCGGAACTGGTCAAGCTCGGCGTGCTGTCCAAGCACGAATACCGTCTGCTTGAGAAAGCCGACGATTTTCTCTGGGCGGTGCGCTGCCACATGCACTTCCTGACCGGCAAGGCCGAGGAGCGCCTGTCCTTCGATATCCAGCGCGAGATCGCTGAAGCCTTCGGTTATCACACCCGCCCGGGCCTTTCGGCCGTCGAGCGCTTCATGAAGCACTATTTCCTCGTCGCCAAGGATGTCGGCGACCTCACGCGCATCCTCTGCGCTGCGCTCGAAGACCAGCAGGCGAAGTCGATCCCGGGCCTCACCGGCGTCATCAGCCGCTTCACCCATCGCAACCGCAAGATCGCCGGCAGCGTCGAATTCGTCGAAGACCGCGGCCGCATCGCGCTCGCCGACCCCGAAGTCTTCAAGCGCGATCCGGTCAACATCATCCGGCTCTTCCACGTCGCCGACATCAACGGGCTCGAATTCCATCCAGACGCGCTGAAACGCGTCACCCGTTCACTCGCTTTGATCGATAATAGCTTGCGGGAAAACGACGAGGCCAACCGCCTGTTCATGTCGATCCTGACGTCGAAGCGTGATCCGGCGCTCATCTTGCGCCGGATGAACGAGGCCGGCGTGCTCGGCCGCTTCATCCCCGAATTCGGCAAGATCGTCGCGATGATGCAGTTCAACATGTATCATCACTATACGGTCGACGAACATCTGATCCGCACCGTCGACATTCTCTCCGAGATCGACAAGGGGCGCGCCGAGGACCTGCATCCGCTCGCCAACAAGCTGATGCCCGGCATCGAGGATCGCGAGGCGCTGTATGTCGCCGTTCTCCTCCACGACATCGCCAAAGGCCGCCAGGAGGATCATTCGATCGCCGGCGCCCGCGTCGCCCGCAAGCTCTGCGCCCGCTTCGGCCTGTCGCAGAAGCAGACTGAGATCGTCGTCTGGCTGATCGAGGAACATCTGACCATGTCGATGGTGGCGCAGACCCGCGACCTCACCGATCGCAAGACGATCACCGATTTCGCCGACCGCGTGCAGTCGCTCGACCGGCTGAAGATGCTCTTGATCCTGACGATCTGCGATATCCGCGCCGTCGGTCCGGGCGTCTGGAACGGCTGGAAAGGCCAGCTTCTGCGCACGCTCTATTATGAAACCGAGCTGCTGCTGGCCGGCGGCTTTTCGGAGGTCTCCCGCAAGGAGCGGGCCAATGCCGCTGCCGAAGCGCTGCATTCGGCACTCGCCGACTGGAGCCAGAAGGATCGCAATACCTATACCAAGCTGCACTACCAGCCCTATCTGCTCTCGGTGCCGCTGGAAGACCAGATCCGTCACGCCCATTTCATCCGCCAGTCGGATAAGGCGGGCCAGGCGCTCGCCACCACGGTGCGCACCGACAGTTTCCACGCGATCACCGAGATCACCGTACTGTCGCCCGACCATCCGCGACTGCTCGCCGTCATTGCCGGCGCTTGTGCTGCGGCAGGGGCCAACATCGTCGACGCCCAGATCTTCACCACATCGGACGGGCGGGCGCTCGACACGATCCATGTCAGCCGCGAATTTACCGACGATGCCGACGAACTGCGCCGGGCGGCCACGATCGGACGGATGATCGAGGACGTGCTATCCGGCCGCAAGCGGCTGCCCGAAGTCATCGCCACGCGCGCGCGCAATCGCAAGAAAAGCAAGGCATTCGTCATTCCGCCGTCGGTCAACATCACCAACAGCCTGTCGAACAAGTTCACCGTCATCGAGGTCGAATGCCTCGACCGGCCGGGTTTGCTGTCCGAGATCACCGCCGTGCTCTCTGATCTGTCGCTTGACATCCAGTCGGCCCGCATCACCACCTTCGGCGAGAAGGTGATCGACACCTTCTACGTCACCGATCTGGTCGGCCAGAAAATATCAGGCGACAGCAAGCGCGCCAACATCACCGCCCGGATGAAGGCGGTCATGGCCGAGGAGGAGGATGAATTGCGCGAGCGTATGCCCTCCGGCATCATCGCGCCTGCCGCCACCGCCCGGACCCCGCCTACCACCGAAAAGAAGGCCGGTTCCCCCATATGAGCCACCACGCATGAGCCCAAACGCATGAGCCTCGTCAAGAAATTCGCGACCGTCGGCGGCGCCACCCTCGGCAGCCGCATCTTCGGCTTCGCCCGCGAAACGCTGATGGCTGCGGCCCTCGGCACCGGACCGATGGCCGACGTCTTCTACGCCGCCTTCCGCTTTCCGAACCTGTTCCGCCGGCTGTTTGCCGAGGGCGCCTTCAACGCCGCCTTCGTGCCGCTCTTTGCCAAGGAGATCGAGGCGAACGGCACGGATGGCGCCAAGCGTTTTTCGGAAGAAGTCTTCGGCGTCTTGTTTTCGGTACTGCTCCTCATCACCATCGTGATGGAGCTTGCCATGCCGCTGCTGGTGCGCTTCGTCATCGCGCCGGGCTTTGCCGACGATCCCGACAAGTTCTCGATCACGATCCGCATGGCGGCGGTGATGTTTCCCTATCTGATGTGCATGTCGCTGACGGCGATGATGAGCGGCATGCTGAATTCGCTGCATCATTTCTTCGCCGCCGCCATCGCGCCCGTCTTCCTCAACGTGGTGATGATCGGGGCGCTGTTTTATGCGCTCTATACCGGCGCCGATCCGCTGGCGACGGCCTGGTACCTCTCCTGGGGCGTTCTTGCCGCAGGCGTCCTGCAGCTTGCCGTCGTCTATGTCGGCGTGCTTGCGGCCGGCATGAGCATCGGCTTCCGCTTTCCGAAGATGACGCCGAACGTCAAGCGGCTGCTGATCCTGGCTGTGCCGGCTGCGGTGACCGGCGGCATAACCCAGATCAACCAGCTGATCGGCCAGGCGATTGCGTCGTCCCGCGACGGCGCGATCGCAGCACTGCAATATGCCGACCGCATCTATCAGCTGCCGCTCGGCGTCGTCGGCGTCGCCGTCGGCGTGGTGCTTCTGCCGGAACTGGCCCGGGCGCTGAAGGGTGGCAACCTGCGCGAGGCCGGAAACCTGCAGAACCGCTCGATCGAATTCGTGCTGTTCCTGACAATCCCCGCCGCCTTCGCGCTCTGGATCCTGTCCGACGAGATCATCCGTGTGCTCTATGAGCGCGGCGCCTTCCATCAGGAAAATACCGCCGTCGTCGGCTCGATCCTGGCGATTTACGGCATCGGCCTGCCGGCCTTCGTGTTGATCAAGGCATTGCAGCCCGGCTTCTATGCCCGCGAGGACACCAAGACGCCGATGCGCTTTTCGGCCATCGCGGTTGCGACCAACTGCGCCACGGCGCTGACCCTCTTCCCCTATATGGGCGCGCCCGGCATCGCGGTTGCCGAAGCCACTGCCGGCTGGATCAGCACCGTGCTGCTGTTCACCACGCTTTTGCGCCGCGGCCACCTGACATGGGAATGGGCGCTGGCAAAGCGCACGGCTCTGCTGATCGTCGCCGCGGCCGTCATGGGTGCTGCCATCGTCTTCCTCAAGCAATATTTGGCGCCCTGGCTTGCCTCCGGCGCGCCGCTTGTCACCAAGATCGGTACCCTCGGGCTGCTGATTGCGATTGCGATGCTGATCTATTTCGCCGCCGCTTTCCTGGTCGGCGGGGCAAATCTCGGCATGATCCGACGCAATCTGAACCGCAAGCCGGCGCCGGCAAAGGACGGGTGAGGTCGCACTTTTCCTGGCATTGCTTCAGCAATCGACCCATCGCCTTTGCGGTCCGACGTCGACATGGATGATGCCGTTGCAATAGCTGCCGATACCGCCGATGCCCGGCGCGCTTCTTGCGGCAGCAATGATCGTGCGTTCCGACAGGCCGGGCATCCTGATATCGGCCGCCAGACATTTTCCGTGCAGCGACCCATGGCGGCGGGGATGCGGCCTGTGGCCCGAGGTTATCACAGGGCGTCGGCCGGTCTTCGCAGCAATATGCGACAGGACCGCTCGCAGGCGCCCTGGAAAGCAGCCGGCACGAACGCTGACTGTCTGGACCGTATAGGCGAGACGTGCCTGATGTTTTGGAAGATGAACGCCATGCCTTTTCATGTCTTGACCGACGGCACCCGTTGCTGATTGAAAGGCGAAAAGGCCTGCCATGGCGAGCAAAATTGCGTTCTGCATGGTCGCTCCGATCGGCTATCCAGCGACCCCAACGGCGCCGGCACCAGGCGCAGGATTTTCGGTTCAAAAAAAGCTTTTTTGTGAAATTTTATACTCAATTATGAGTAAGTCGGTTGATCAATTCGGCTTAAAATCCGGGGAATTGTGGCTCATAGGTGGAATAAATATCTCAAACGCGAGGCAGCACATGACGATCCAGTCTCTTTTCCTCGTCACCCTCGTGGTCGACGATTACGACCGCGCCAAGGCTTTTTATTGCGATGGTCTCGGTTTCGCTTGCCTTCAGGACGAGCCGCAGCCGGAGGGCAAGCGCTGGGTGGTGGTGAAGCCAAGGGGTGGGGATGGAGCCGCGTTTCTGCTGGCGCAAGCGGCAGACGAGGCGCAGCGCGCGGCCATCGGCAATCAGACGGGTGGTCGTGTCGGCTTCTTTCTAAAGACCGACGATTTCGCCCGCGACCATGCCGCGATGCTGGCAGTCGGCGTGCGCTTTCTGGAAGAGCCACGTCATGAGGTTTACGGCACGGTGGCGGTCTTTGCGGATCCCTACGGCAACACTTTCGATCTGATCCAACACGCGGCTGCCTGAACCCCTTGATTGCGACCGGTCGGCCGTGCATAAGCCGCCGCGTTAGCAACATGGGCGCAAAGCCCTGGGGCCCTCCACCAGCCTATTGAGGACGACATGAGCGAATTCAAGAAACTCGTATTCTCCGGCGTGCAGCCGACCGGCAATCTGCATCTCGGCAATTATCTCGGCGCGATCCGCCGGTTCGTGGCACTGCAGGAAGGCAATGACTGCATCTACTGCGTCGTCGACATGCATGCGCTCACCGCCCAGCTCGTGCACGAGGACATGCCGAGCCAGACGCGCTCGATCGCCGCTGCCTTCATCGCCGCCGGCATCGATCCGGAAAAGCATATCGTCTTCAATCAGTCGGCCGTGCCGCAGCATGCCGAACTCGCCTGGATCTTCAACTGCGTTGCCCGCATCGGCTGGATGAACCGGATGACGCAGTTCAAGGATAAGGCCGGCAAGGACCGCGAGCAGGCTTCGCTCGGCCTTTACGCCTATCCGAGCCTGATGGCCGCCGACATTCTCGTCTATCGCGGCACCCATGTGCCGGTCGGCGAGGACCAGAAGCAGCATCTGGAGCTTGCCCGCGACATCGCGATGAAGTTCAACCTCGACTATGCCGAGCATATCAGCAGGACCGGCTACGGCGTCGACATCACCGTCGGCAACGAGCCGGTGCATGCCTATTTCCCGATGGTCGAGCCGCTGATCGGCGGGCCGGCGCCGCGCGTCATGTCGCTGCGCGACGGCACCAAGAAAATGTCGAAATCGGACCCCTCCGATCTGTCGCGCATCAACCTGATGGATGACGAGGATGCGATCTCGAAGAAGATCCGCAAGGCCAAGACCGATCCGGACGGCTTGCCGAGCGAGATCGACGGGTTGCAGGGCCGTCCGGAAGCCGAAAATCTGGTGGCGATCTATGCCGCACTCGCCGACAAGTCGAAGGCGGACGTGCTGGCCGAATTCGGCGGCCAGCAGTTCTCCGTGTTCAAGCCGGCGCTGGTCGATTTGGCGATCCACGTGCTGGCGCCGATCACCGGCGAAATGCGCCGGCTGATGGACGATACCAGCCATATCGACGCGATCCTGCGCAAGGGCGGCGAGCGCGCCAGGGCCCGTGCCGAAGTGACGATGCAACAGGTGCGCGAGGTCATCGGCTTCCTCTATTGAGATAAATCTCCTCTTCTCTCCGCCGTGGGAGAAGGGGACCGCCCGCTGGGGAGAAGGCGACCTTCCCCCGGGGAGAAGAGGATTTCTTCTCGGGCATCAGGGCAAAAACTGGACTTGCAAATTTTCCGCTTCGGGTGTCAGAGTCCGCGCCATGGTATCGAAGCGACTCTCACGGCTCGAAGGTCACCGCCGCAAATTCATGGCGGTGATTGACGGCACACCCGAATGCCAACGCGCCGTTCATTATGCCGGCCGGCGCGCGAAGAATTCCAATGGCGGGCTGGTGCTGCTCTATGTGATCCCGGATGGGGATTTCCAGCAATGGCTCGGCGTCGAAGAGATCATGCGGGCCGAAGCGCGTGAAGAGGCCGAGGCAGTCGTTGCCAAGATCGCCCAGATCGTGCGCGAGACCATCGGCATCGAGCCTGAGGTCGTCATCCGCGAGGGCGGTGCTGCCGAACAGATCAACGCCGTGATCGAGGAAGACCGCGATGTGGCGATCCTGGTTCTGGCCGCCGGTTCGGCGAAGGAAGGTCCAGGGCCGCTGGTCTCCTCGGTCGCCGGCCGCGCGGCGGCGTTTCCGATCCCGGTCACCGTGCTGCCGGACACGCTGACCAACGAGGAAATCGATGCCCTCTGCTAGAGCATGATGCCGAAAAGTGTGAGCGGTTTTCGGACGACATCATGCTCTAACTATTTAATTTAGAACAGGATTCAGATTTTAGGCCGACTTCGCCTAAAATCATCCTGTTCTAGCTTTTCTTGAGTACAAGTCTCTTGATTAGAGCCGTCAATCGGCTTATCTTCTTTTGAAGAATTCTAAAGACGGCCGAGACCATGGGCCGGCCGCATGGAGAACCAGATGTTCATTCAGACCGAAGCCACGCCGAACCCCGCCACGCAGAAGTTCCTGCCGGGCAAGGTGGTGATGGAAAACGGCACGGCCGAGTTCCGCAGCACTGAGGAGGCTGCAGCCTCGCCGCTCGCCGCCCGCCTGTTCGAAATATCAGGCGTCACCGGCGTCTATTTCGGCTATGATTTCATTTCCGTCTCCAAGGACAATGCCGACTGGCAACATCTTAAGCCGGCTATATTAGGTTCGATCATGGAGCACTTCATGTCCGGCAAGCCGGTCATGGGCGATGCCTCCATCCTTTCCGAAGACGCCGATGCCGGCGACGAATTCTTCGACGAAGGCGATGAATCGATCGTGCTGACCATCAAGGAGCTTCTGGAAACCCGCGTGCGCCCGGCCGTTGCCCAAGACGGCGGCGACATCACCTTCCGCGGCTTCAAGGACGGCAAGGTCTATCTGAACATGAAGGGTTCCTGCGCCGGCTGCCCGTCTTCGACGGCAACACTGAAGCACGGCGTGCAGAACCTGCTGCGCCATTTCGTTCCGGAAGTGCAGGAAGTGATTGCCGCTTAAAAATCTTGAATTCGCCTGGCCGTTCATCTCAGGTTCGGCCGAACGGATTTATCGATAGGCGACACTAGTTTATTCGGAAATTGATGGCATGATCATTCTGGCGCTCGACACGGCAGGTGTGGACTGCGCTGCCGCTGTCTATGACAGCGGCAGGGATACGGTGCTGGGGGAGGCATCGGACATGATCGGCAAGGGGCATGCTGAACATCTGATTGGTATCGTCGATCGCGCGCTGGATCAGGCGGGACTGGCACTTTCTCATGTCGACCGCCTTGCCGTCACCATCGGTCCCGGCTCATTTACCGGTATCCGCGTCGGTGTTGCCGCAGCCCGCGGTTTTGCGCTCTCCCTCAATGTGCCGGCCGTCGGCATCACGACACTCGAAGTCATGGCCTCAGCCCAGCGCGACAAGACGCCTCATCGCGCCGTGCTGGCGGCGATGGATGCCAAGCGCGGCGAGATCTACCTCCAGTCCTTCGCAGCCGACGGTTCGTCCCTCGACGCGCCACGGGCAGTCAGCGTTGCAGAAGCACAGGCATTTGCCGCCGGCTTCGACGGCGAGATCACCGGTTCGGCGACGGCGCTGCTGAAGGCCGACGCCGGCGGCGATCACACCAACAGGTTCCCGATCTCCATCGTGGCGCGCCTGGGCGCTGCCGCCTCCCCCGATGCCGGAAAGCCGAAGCCCCTTTATCTGCGCGGACCCGATGCCAAACCGCAGGCCGGATACGCGATTGCGCGACGAGTATGACGATGCTGGAAGCCTATCTGACGCTGAAACCGGAATTCGAGATCATCGCCATGGAGCGCGAGGATTGCCGCGATGTCGCCGTCCTGCACGGCGAGCGCTTCGCCCGGCCTTGGGGCGACGGTGAATTTCACGGCCTGCTGATGCAGGACACTGTGTTCGGCTTCGTCGCGCGCCAGACCAATGCCATCCTGAAAAAGCCGCTTCCGGGTTTCATTCTTGCCCGCCATGTCGCCGGCGAGGCTGAAATCCTGACCATTGCCGTGCAGGCGAAGGTCGCCCGTGCCGGACTTGGCTGGCGGCTGATGCAGGCGGCGATGCGGGAAGCGCGGTCGCGCGGCGGCGAGAGCATGTTTCTCGAGGTCGACAACGGCAATACGGCAGCGCTTGGCCTCTACCGCAAGCTCGGCTTCGAAAAGGTCGGCGAACGTCAGGGTTACTACAGACAGGAAAACGGCGCCCTCTCCACGGCGCTTGTCATGAAGCGCGTTCTTCGGTAGTTCCCTGGCAGCAAGATGACATGCAAGCCGGCGCAAATGCCGTGCGGCGTTGTCGAAACACGAATATCTCTATAGGCCGGCGATGACTGATGTAGCCAAGACCCTTGAGGAGCTTTGCACCGAACGCGGCATGCGCATGACCGAGCAGCGCCGCGTGATCGCGCGCATCCTGGAAGACTCGGAAGACCATCCCGACGTCGAAGAACTCTACCGCCGCTCGGTGAAGGTCGATGCGAAGATCTCGATCTCGACCGTCTATCGCACCGTGAAGCTGTTCGAGGATGCCGGCATCATCGCCCGGCACGACTTCCGCGACGGGCGCTCGCGCTACGAAACGGTGCCGGAAGAACACCACGACCACCTTATCGACCTGAAGACCGGCACGGTCATCGAATTCCGCTCGCCGGAGATCGAGGCGCTGCAGGAGCGCATCGCCCGCGAGCACGGCTTCCGGCTGGTCGACCACCGGCTGGAGCTCTACGGCGTGCCGTTGAAGAAGGAAGACCTCTGAAGCAATGGCAGCCCGGGAGACCAGCATTTGATCGCCTGGTTGCGCATCGCCTTCGCCGCGGTCGTCATCCTTGCCGTCAGCATCGTGCTCATGCCGCTGCAGGTGCTGGCGCTGCGTTTCGACTGGCGGCTGCGCCGCAGCCTGCCGCGCGTCTGGCACCGGATCGTCTGCTATTGCCTCGGCATCCGCGTCCGCGTGAGCGGCAAGCTGGAAGATCGCCGGCCGCTGATGCTCTGTTCCAACCATTCTTCCTGGCTGGATATCATGGTGATGTCGGCCGTTGCCGACGTCGTCTTCATTGCCAAGATCGAGGTGCGCGACTGGCCGATCTTCGGCACGCTCGCCAAGCTGCAGAAGAGCGTCTTCGTCGTGCGCGAGGAGCGGCGCAAGACCGGCCATCAGGCAAACGAGATCGCCGGGCGCATGGCCGACGGTGAGATCGTCGTGCTCTTCCCCGAGGGCACGACCTCGGACGGCAACCGGCTGTTGGAGGTCAAGTCGTCGCTGTTCGGCGCTGCCGCGATGGCGGTGCCGACGTCGCCGACGGGAACGGTCGTGGTGCAGCCGGTGGCGGTTGCCTATACCAGGGTGCACGGCATCGCCATGGGGCGCTATCACCGGCGGCTCGCGGCCTGGCCGGGGGATCTCGACCTCTTGCCGCATCTCATCGATATCGTGCGCTGCGGCGCCATCGACGCCGAAGTATCCTTCGGCGAGGCGGTGGATTACCGCGCCGACACCAGCCGCAAGGAGGTGAGCGCGACGATTGCCTTGCGCATCCGCAACCTCCTCAACAGCCGACTGCGCGGGCGGGAAATCTCCTAGAGCCTTTCCTGGTCAGATTGCAGCATTCTGTCCAGGAAAGGCTCTAAGACAAGATTTCGATTTTCTCCGGCGTCAAAAACCACTAAATAGCGCGCCATGACACAGGACAGCGCCCTTCTCCCGGCCCCGAAGGCAATCCCCCACGAGGGGCCCAACGAGGCCCTCCGCGACGGCAGCAACAGCCGCAAGGTCTTCATCAAGACCTATGGCTGCCAGATGAACGTCTACGATTCGACGCGCATGAGCGATGCCCTCGCCCGCGACGGCTATGAGCCGACGGAAGATATGGAAGAGGCGGATCTCGTTCTCCTCAACACCTGCCATATCAGAGAGAAGGCGGCCGAGAAGGTCTATTCGGCGCTTGGGCGGCTGCGCGAGATGAAAAAGAAGAAGGCGGCGGACGGCCGGGAGATGATGATCGGCGTTGCCGGCTGTGTCGCCCAGGCCGAAGGCGAGGAGATCCTGCGCCGCGCGCCTGCCGTCGACGTCGTCATCGGCCCGCAGACCTATCACCGCCTGCCGGAGGCGCTGCGCCGGGCCAAACAAGGCCAGCGCGTCGTCGATACCGAATATGCGATCGAAGACAAATTCGAGCATCTGCCGATCGCCGAGAGCCGAAAGATCCGCGCCCGCGGCGTTACCGCCTTCCTGACGGTGCAGGAGGGCTGCGACAAGTTCTGCACTTTCTGTGTCGTGCCCTATACACGCGGCTCGGAAGTGTCGCGGCCGGTTTCCCAGATCGTCGAGGAAGCCGAAAAGCTCGCCGAAGGCGGGGTGCGCGAGATCACCCTGCTCGGGCAGAACGTCAACGCCTGGCACGGCGCCGGGCCGCGGGGCGAGGCATGGAGCCTCGGCGACCTGCTCTACCGGCTGGCCGAGATCCCCGGCCTTGCCCGGCTGCGCTATACCACAAGCCATCCGCGCGACATGGACGACCGGCTGATCAATGCCCATCGAGACCTCAGGGCGCTGATGCCGTATCTCCACCTGCCGGTGCAGTCGGGTTCGGACCGCATCCTGAAAGCGATGAATCGGCGTCATACGGCTGCCGAATATCTGGCGCTGATTGCGCGCATCCGCACGGTGCGGCCTGACATCGCACTGTCGGGCGATTTCATCACCGGCTTTCCGGGGGAGACAGACAAGGATTTTGAGGATACACTGAGACTTGTGGAGGAGGTCCGTTATGCACAGGCCTTCTCGTTCAAATACTCGACACGGCCGGGCACACCCGGCGCGGAACTGAAGGACCAGGTGCCGGAAGAGATCAAGGCAGAACGGCTGGAACGCCTGCAAATGCTTCTCCTGAAGCAGCAGCAGGAATTTGCCGAATCCTGCATCGGCAAAGAGATTGACCTGTTGCTCGAAAAGCCCGGTCGCATGCCGGAACAACTAATCGGACGTTCTCCCTGGCTTCAATCTGTGAATGTTGATGCAAAAGCATCGCAAATCGGTGACATTATCAAAGTGCGAATCACAGGAACCGGAACGAACAGCCTGTTTGCCGAACGCGCAGAGGCTGCGGTTTAACCTAAGGAGCCCGACCGCTTGAACGGACAAGAATTGGTTTCTTCTTCACCGCGCCACCCCCGCACGCCGAGCGACACCAATCACTTCGTCCTGACGTTCGAGAACAACCGCTTCGCCAGCGAGCTCTTCGGTCAATTCGACCAGAACCTCAAACTGCTCGAGCAACGGCTGAACATCGATGCGCGGGCGCGCGGCAATTCGGTCGTCATCACAGGCGATATCGTGACCACCAACCAGGCGCGGCGCACACTCGACTATCTCTATGAAAAGCTTCAGAAAGGCGGCAGCGTGGAACGATCCGACGTCGAGGGCGCAATCCGTATGGCGGTCGCCGCCGACGATCAGCTCAGCCTGCCAACCATGGAGCGCAAGGCCAAGCTGACGATGGCACAGGTTTCCACACGCAAGAAGACGATCATCGCCCGTACGCCGACCCAGGATGCCTATATCAGGGCGCTGGAACGCGCCGAGCTTGTCTTCGGCGTCGGCCCGGCCGGCACCGGCAAGACCTATCTCGCCGTCGCCCATGCCGCTCAGCTCCTGGAGCGTGGCGCGGTCGAAAAGATCATCCTGTCGCGCCCGGCTGTCGAGGCCGGCGAGCGCCTCGGCTTCCTGCCCGGCGACATGAAGGAAAAGGTCGACCCCTATCTTCGCCCGCTTTATGATGCGCTCTACGACATGATCCCTGCCGACAAGGTCGATCGGGCAATCACCGCCGGCGTCATCGAAATCGCGCCGCTCGCCTTCATGCGCGGCCGCACGCTCGCCAACGCCGCCATCATCCTCGACGAAGCGCAGAATACGACGTCGATGCAGATGAAGATGTTCCTGACGCGTCTCGGCGAAAATGCCCGCATGATCGTCACCGGCGACCCGAGCCAGATCGACCTGCCGCGCGGCGTCAAATCCGGCCTCGTCGAGGCCTTGCAGCTTCTGAACGGCGTCGAGGGCATCTCGATCGTGCGCTTCAAGGATACCGACGTCGTCCGCCATCCGCTGGTCGGGCGCATCGTCAGGGCCTATGATTCCACTTACGCCGTCGAAACCGAAGAAGTCAGCCGGCAGGACTAATGGCCGAACTCGACATCCAGATCAGCGTCGAGGACGTCGGCTGGCCCGGCGAGGAGACGCTGCTGTCGTTTTGCGAACGCGTGCTCGGTGCCGCGGTGGTCTATCTCCGCGACAGCGAGAAGCAGCCCTTCCCGACGATGCCGCCCGAGGTTTCGCTCGTCTTCACCGACGATGCCTCGATCCAGGACATCAACGCCGAATGGCGCGGCAAGGACAAGGCGACCAATGTGCTCTCCTTTCCGGCCTTTCCGGTTCAGCCCGGCAAGATGCCCGGCCCGATGCTCGGCGACATCATCATCGCCCGGGAGACCTTGGAGCGGGAAGCGGCCGAGCTGGAAAAGAGTTTCGACGACCACCTGACCCACCTTCTGGTGCACGGTTTCTTGCATCTTCTCGGCTACGACCATATGAATAGTGGCGAAGCCGAAATTATGGAGGGGCTGGAGACTCGCATTTTGGCCCAGCTCGGCCTATCTGATCCCTACGAGGGTCAAGACCTTAAAATGGAACCATGAGCGACTTTACGACGAAGCCGGCGGCAGACGCCAAGGACTCCGAGCCATCCTCCTCTTCGGACGAGGCAGGCAGTAGTAGTCGGCCATCCGGCCGATCGCAATCCTTCTGGTCGCGCGCCGCGCGCATCCTTCGCCCGCAGCAGGGCTCGCGACTGCGCGAGGATCTCGCCGACGCGCTGATGACCGATGCGGCCGGCGACGACGCCTTTTCGCCCGACGAACGGGCAATGCTCAACAACATCCTGCGCTTTCGCGAAGTGCGCGTCGCCGACGTGATGGTGCCGCGCGCCGATATCGAGGCGGTCGACCAGAACATCACCATCGGCGAGCTGATGATCCTCTTTGAGGAATCCGGCCGCTCGCGCATGCCCGTCTATGCCGATACGCTCGACGATCCGCGTGGCATGGTGCATATCCGCGACCTGCTCTCCTACGTCGCCAAGCAGGCGCGCAACAAGCGCCGCGGCCCGACGAAACCGGCCGTTGCCGTGCCGGCGATCGAGGTTGCGCCCGAAAACATCCAGAAGACCACGCGTTCGGCCAAGACGAATTTCGATCTCGCCCGCGTCGACCTGCAAAAGACGCTGGCCGAGGCCGGTATCATCCGCAAGATCCTGTTCGTGCCGCCGTCGATGCTGGCGTCCGACCTGTTGCGTCGCATGCAGGTGAACCGCACGCAGATGGCGCTCGTCATCGACGAGTATGGCGGCACCGACGGGCTTGCCTCGCATGAGGACATCGTCGAGATGGTGGTCGGCGACATCGACGACGAACATGACGACGAAGAGGTGATGTTCAAGCGCGTCGCCGAAGACGTCTTCATCGCCGACGCGCGCGTCGAACTGGAAGAGATCGCCGCGGCGATCGGGCCGGATTTCGACATCAGCGAGCAGGTCGACGAGGTCGATACGCTGGGTGGCCTGATTTTCTCGGCGCTCGGCCGCATCCCGGTGCGCGGCGAAGTCGTCCAGGCGCTCCCGGGCTTCGAATTCCACATCCTCGACGCCGATCCGCGCCGCATCAAGCGGCTGCGCATTACCCGCAAGCGCCATGCGATCCGCCGCCGGACCAAGCTGGATGGCGACATCGCCCCCGGCTCCGAGGCGGGCGACGATCGGCCGGCGGAATCGACCGCCAACTAAAGCTGCTTGTTTTTACGCATGTCGTTATCCCGGAACCGCTGCACACTTCCGTGCGACATGCATTAACAGGACAAAGAGCCGCTTTTTTGAAAGACTGCGAATGGGTTGATTCGCGGTTTGATGGGAGTGCGCATGGAGCGGCTTGCGGACAGGGTTATCCTCGTCTGGGGTTTCAAACGGTCGCTGCTGGCCATCGCTGCCGGGGCATTCGCGGTTCTGGCGCTGCCGCCCATCGGTTTTTTCGCGGCGATGTTCGTCTCCTTCACACTGCTCGTCTGGCTGATCGACGGGGCGGCGGCTTCGCCTGAAAGCGGCCTGATCGGCAGGCTATGGCCGGCATTCACCACCGGCTGGCTGTTCGGCTTCGGCTATTTTGTCGCCGGCCTCTGGTGGCTCGGCCATGCGCTGCTGGTCGATCAGGAAGAATTCGCCTGGGCGCTGCCGCTGGCAATCCTCGGGCTGCCGGCCTGTCTTGCAATCTTCTACGGGCTGGCGGCTGCCCTTGCCCGCATCTTCTGGTCAGATGGCATGGGGCGGATCGCCGCGCTTGCGGCAGGCTTCGGGCTAATGGAATGGCTTCGAAGCGTGATCCTCACCGGCTTTCCCTGGAATGCCATCGGCTACGGCATGATGCCGGTTCCGCTGATGATGCAGTCGGCACATGTGATCGGGGCGATGGGGGTGACGGCCCTTGCCGTCTTCGTCTTTTCCGCGCCTGCCCTTGCCGGGACACGGCAAGGGGCGCGGCCGGGCATCGCGCTTGCTGTCCTGCTGTTTGCCGCCCATCTCGGTTATGGCGCTTATGCTCTCCATCTCGCGCCGCGGCCGGACGCCTTGCCGGAGGACAAGCG
Organism: Rhizobium sp. PRIMUS64; assembly: GCF_023006465.1. Classification (NCBI taxonomy): domain Bacteria; kingdom Pseudomonadati; phylum Pseudomonadota; class Alphaproteobacteria; order Hyphomicrobiales; family Rhizobiaceae; genus Rhizobium; species Rhizobium sp. PRIMUS64. The sequence goes on from NZ_JALBGX010000078.1 coordinate 17,812, forward strand.
GCCGGTGGTGCGGCTGGTGCAGCCGGCCATCGACCAGGCGGCGAAGATGGATAACGACGCCGACCGCGCCGCGATCTTCGAAACGCATCTGAAGCTATCAGCCGAAGCGCCGAAGAATGGCGGGCGCAAGCCCGATATCATCGTCTGGCCGGAAACATCGATCCCCTTCATCCTGACCGACAACCAGGATGCGCTGACGCGGATCGCCGATACGCTCGACGACAATCAGATCCTGATCGCCGGCGCCGTACGCGCCGAGGAAATGGGACCGGGCATCCCGGTGCGCTACTATAATTCCATTTACGTGATCGACGGCCGCGGCCAGATCATCGCCGCCTCCGACAAGGTGCATCTGGTGCCTTTCGGCGAATATCTGCCCTTCGAGGACGTGCTCACCGGTCTCGGAATCCAGAACGTCGTCGAAATGCCGGGAGGGTTTTCGGCCGCGGCAAGCCGGCACCTGCTGACGCTGCCCGGCGGGCTCAATCTCTATCCGCTGATCTGCTACGAGATCATTTTCCCCGATGAAATGACCGGCGACATAAAAGACGCCAACGCAATCCTCAATATCACCAATGATGCCTGGTTCGGCGCGACGCCCGGCCCCTACCAGCATTTCCAGCAGGCGCGGGTACGGGCCGTGGAAACCGGCCTGCCGCTGATTCGTGATGCCAATAGCGGCATTTCAGCGCTGGTGAATGCCCATGGGGAAATTATTGCAGGCCTCGATCTTGCGGAAACCGGCTTCATCGATGCAACGCTCGATAGTATCAGCGACGGGCGCGGAACAACATACCCCCGGCAAACTTACTTCTGGTTGACCGAGGCGCTGCTGATTCTGATTGCGCTAATTTCTCGCAGAGGTTTTATTTCCGGGTTGAATTGACCAAAAACCCCTAAAATTGCATAGTGATGACAATCGGCGTTCTTAACGTATGTTTGAAGGTGGGTTCCTCACCGCTTGCAACGTGGCGTTTTGGGATGGATCAGGGGCATGCCGGTTAGAAACAGGTTGAAATTCTTAGCTAGGGCACGACCATGATTGAAAACAAAAAGAAGCCGAATCCGATCGACATCCATGTTGGCAGCCGTATTCGCCTCCGTCGTACGATGCTGGGCATGAGCCAGGAAAAGCTTGGCGAAAGCCTTGGCATCACATTCCAGCAGATCCAGAAATACGAAAAGGGCACCAACCGCGTCGGCGCAAGCCGTCTGCAGAACATCTCGAACATCCTCAATGTTCCGGTGTCCTTTTTCTTCGAGGACGCGCCCGGCGAACATTCTGCCGGCGGCGGCATGGCCGAAGCCTCCAGTTCGAATTACGTCGTCGATTTCCTGTCTTCCTCGGAAGGCCTGCAGCTCAACCGCGCCTTCGTCAAAATTTCCGATCCCAAGGTTCGCCGCAAGGTCGTGGAGCTGGTGAAAGCCTTGGCAGCTGAAGCCGACGCCGACTGAACGACGACCATCGCAGAATTCGAAAGGCGGTCGAAAGGCCGCCTTTTTTGCGTTTTTGGGGCAAAATTTGTCACTTTGCCGCAGATATAAAGATATATTTATGTCCTTCTGCGCTTGTCATCGGCCCTCGAACTGAGTACCTACTAGCTGGCTTTTATTCTTTGAGGGGAATCCCGAAATGCGCGCGAATTATCTCTTTACCAGCGAATCTGTTGCCGAAGGTCATCCGGACAAAGTCTGTGACCGCATCTCCGACGAGATCGTCGATCTGGTCTACCGCGAAGCGGCCAAGACCGGCGTCAATCCATGGGGCGTGCGCATTGCCTGCGAAACGCTGGCGACGACCAACCGCGTCGTCATCGCCGGCGAAGTTCGCCTGCCGCCGAGCCTGATGAAGAAGGACAAGGACGGCAAGGACGTCATCAACCCGTCGAAGTTCAAGGCCGCCGCTCGCCGCGCCATCAAGGATATCGGCTACGAGCAGGATGGCTTCCACTGGAAGAAGGCCAAGATCGACGTGCTGCTGCACTCGCAGTCGGCCGACATCGCGCAGGGCGTCGACAGCGCTTCTGACCAGCAGGGCGACGAAGGCGCCGGCGACCAGGGCATCATGTTCGGTTATGCCTGCCGCGAAACGCCGGACCTGATGCCGGCCCCGATCTATTATTCCCACAAGATCCTGCAGCTGCTCGCGGTTGCCCGCAAGAAGGGCGACGGCGAAGTTGCCAAGCTCGGCCCCGATGCCAAGAGCCAGGTGACCGTGCGTTACGTCGACGGCAAGCCGTCGGAAGCAACCTCGATCGTGCTTTCGACCCAGCATCTCGACGAGAGCTGGGATTCGAACAAGGTCCGCGCCGTCGTCGAGCCCTATATCCGCGAAGCGCTCGGCGAACTGAAGATCGCTGACGATTGCAAGTGGTACATCAACCCGACCGGCAAGTTCGTCATCGGCGGACCGGACGGCGATGCGGGCCTCACCGGCCGCAAGATCATCGTCGACACCTACGGCGGTGCCGCTCCGCATGGCGGCGGTGCATTCTCCGGCAAGGACACGACGAAGGTCGACCGTTCGGCCGCCTATGCCGCCCGCTATCTTGCCAAGAACGTCGTCGCCGCCGGCCTTGCCGACCGTTGCACGATCCAGATCTCCTACGCGATCGGCGTCGCCCAGCCGCTGTCGATCTATGTCGACCTGCACGGCACCGGCAAGTTCACCGAGGATCAGATCGAGGCAGCGATCCGCAAGAACATGGACCTTTCGCCGACCGGCATCCGCCGCCATCTCGACCTCAACAAGCCGATCTATGCCAAGACCTCCGCTTACGGCCATTTCGGCCGCAAGGCCGGCCGCGACGGCTCGTTCTCCTGGGAGCGCACCGACCTCGTGAAGGCGCTCAAGGAAAGCGTGAAGGCCTGAGATAAAGCATGACGGATATGGAACGCCGCGGCCGGGCGACCGAAGCCTTCTTCGGTCGTCGCAAGGGCAAGGCTCTGCGCGAACAGCAGGCCGAGACGCTGAACAGTCTCCTGCCGGCATTCCTGATCGATCTCTCAGCGGCTCCCCCGGAGCCGCTGACATCCCTCTTCCCGGTTCCGGTGGAGAGATTGCGGCTGGAAATCGGTTTCGGCGGCGGCGAGCACCTGATCCACCGCGCGCTGGAGACGCCTTCGACCGGCTTCATCGGTGTCGAACCCTTCGTCAATTCCATGCAGAAGCTGTTGTCGCGCATCGGCGAGACGGGTGCCTCCAATATCCGCGTCTATAATGACGACGCGACGCAACTGCTCGATTGGCTGCCGGACGGCTCACTCGATCAGATCGACTTGCTCTATCCCGATCCCTGGCCGAAGCGGAAACACTGGAAACGGCGTTTCGTCTCGAAAACCAATCTCGACCGCTTTCATCGCGTGCTGAAGCCTGGCGGCCTGTTCTGCTTCGCCTCCGACATCGACACCTATGTCAACTGGACGCTGATCAAATGCCGCGACCATGGCGGTTTCGACTGGATAGCCAACAATGCAGCGGATTGGCTGACGCCCTATGAGGGCTGGCCGAGCACACGTTACGAGGCCAAGGCCAGGCGCGAGGGCCGGTCTTCGGCCTATCTGACATTCAGGAAGATCTGAGGCTGCCGACAAGTCGGCGAACGCGCCGGGATGTTCCTCGGCGCGAAAGATCGCATGAGGCGCAGGCCTGACGGATTTCCGGTATTGTGCGGCAAGTGCCATCAATGACCGCTAACGGCCCCGAAACGGTCACTGCGCCCCACGGGAATTCCGCATTTCGGCATCGCGCCACTGCTGCCATCGCTGCCTCAGCTTGCTCCGGGACATGCCTATGGATTCACCGAGAATCTCGACTTTGAGGATCCGTTCCGTGCGGAAATGACGGAAGGCTTGTTTCGATTGGCACCACGCGATCAAGAGGCTGTGCGTGTCGGCATAGCCGAGAAGCACAGGCCAGACGATGCGGCTGGTGATCGTCTCATCCGCCGCGCGATAGTCGAGCTCAAGCTTGCGGCCTTCCCTGATCGCCAACCTGAGCGGACGCGTATCGCATGTCACATCGCCGCCGACATCATCCGGTTTGATGCCGACGGCGGGTTGGGCAATATAGGGCAGAAGGTCCTGCGGCATGACCGATGTGATCTTGGCCATCACATCGCTGGCGGCATTCCGCATGGCCGCGTCATTCAACCTTGCCACCATTTGAACGCCGAGCACGACGGCCTCGATCTCGTCAGGCGTCAGCATGAGCGGCGGCATGTCATATCGCGGATCGAGGACGTAGCCGAACCCCGCTTCACCCTCGATTGGAACACGCTGGGCAATCAGGTGTGCGATATCGCGGTAGACGGTTCGCCGCGCGACCTCAAGTTCATCCGCAAGCTCAGACGAGGTCACCGGGCGGCTCGACCGTCGAAGAATCTGGATGATCTGAAAAAGTCGATCTGCTTTTCGCATGCCTGATGACTCCTGCTGCCACAACGCTGTCAGCACGGCTATGTCACAAAAGCAAGGAAAGAGACGGTCGCGCACCCAAGGAGAAGATCATGAAGTTCGCATCCACCCGCCTCATTGCCTCGGATATGACCGGCATGGTGGCCTTTTATGAGCTTGTGACGGGCTGTCGCGCCGACTGGCTTGCGCCCCTCTTCGCCGAGATCGTCACCCCCGGCGCGAGCCTCGCAATAGGCAGCGCGGAAACCGTGGCCTTGTTCAGCGAAGGCAGTGCGGAGCCCGGGGCCAACAGGACGGCCATTCTCGAGTTCATGGTATCGGACGTCGATGCGGAATTCGCACGGCTCAAGGACCAGGTCACGGTCGTGCACGCCCCCAAGGATTTGCCTTGGGGCAATCGGACAGTGCAGATTTCCGATCCCGAGGGGACACGCGTTGCCCTTTATACACCCGTAACCGACGCCGCGAGACAGCGTTTCGCCGGCCGTTGATTGACCGACGCTGTTTGCCGGAGCTTTTGTTTGAGTAACGTTCCGCGCGTCGACGACCGCAACCAGCACGACTCGTCGGCCGCCTCTGGCTCATAGTTGCCCTCGATAGGCCCGGTGACAGGTGCTACCGAATCCTGGAATTTTCAACGTCTTCGCACATAAGGCGTCGAAAGGAGGCTCCGCGCATAGGTCGCGACAAGCAGCCTGAACCGCAGCGAAATCGGATAAGCGGCCACGCACCGGACGAGCGCTGAAACGCGACGGACGCTAACTGACGGTCAGTGCAGGCTGACCGTCTTCAACTCGTCCTCGGCAGCTTTGAAGAAGGTGCTGGAGCGGTTGTCCGTCAAAAGGATCGGCGTGCCGTCGGCGCCGAAGAGTGCCCAGAGATCGACGGTCGGATCGATATCCGGCGCCTCGGGAAAGCACTTGGCGACCTCATCGGTCCGCATTTTTCTGATATAGGCGACCTCGCCGTTGCCGATATGGGCAAGCTCGGATTTGGTCAAGTGAGACGTGGCTTCTTTCATCAACATTCCTGTTCCTCCGGGAGAAGGGACCAACGGTTCGACAAACCGTTGTGCTACTGTGAGACCGAAATGTTAATTTTCTTGACCATTCTCGCAGGTTCCGGACGAATTAGATCGACGGAGAGCAGACCGTTCTTCAGGCCGGCGCCGAGCACCTGCATGCCGTCGGCAAGAACGAAGGTGCGCTGGAACTGGCGGGCGGCGATGCCGCGATAGAGATAATCCCGCTCGCCCTGTTCGACCTGGCGGCCGCGGATCAGAAGCTGGTTCTCCTCAATGGAGACATCGAGTTCCTCCTCGCTGAAGCCGGCCACGGCAAGGGTGATGCGCAAACGTTCCGGCGCGCCGCTGTCGGCGCCGATGCGTTCGATATTATAGGGCGGATATCCGTCGCTCGCCTTGGAAATGCGCTCCAGCGTCTTTTCCATGGCATCGAAGCCCAGAAGCAGGGGGCTGGCGAAAGGGGTAATGCGGCTCATCTCTTTTCAAGTCCTTGACGCAAGCGACCATCCCGGACCTCAAACGCAGCATCCGGATGCCGCTAATATGGGGAGAAGAGCCCGGCGCTGCAAGGCGTGGGCGCGACGTGTCGGCGCGCCCTCTCAATTTTGAGGTGGTGGCGGCCCGGCTCTTTCCTTGACAAAGCCTCCGCTGCCTCGCATCAAAACGTGCCCGCGCGGAATGTGCTGATTTGTGACGGGAAGTGAAGAAATCGGTGCATGCCGATAACACGCAGTGCGAGGATGGAACGATCGGAATGGCAAGCGCAAGAAAGATCATCATCGACACGGATCCCGGCCAGGACGACGCGGCCGCCATCATGCTTGCCTTCGGCAGTCCCGATGAGCTGGAGGTTTTGGGGATCACCACGGTCGCCGGCAACGTGCCGCTTTCGTTTACCAGCCGCAATGCGCGCATCGTCTGCGAGCTCTGCGGCCGGACGGAGACGATGGTTTTTGCCGGCGCCGATGCGCCGATCGCCCGCAAGCTGGTAACGGCCGAACATGTGCACGGCAAGACCGGCCTCGACGGTCCGGAACTCAGCGAGCCGACGATGGCGTTGCAGCCCGGCCATGCCGTCGACTTCATCATCGAGACGCTGCGCCGCGAGCCGGAGGGCACGGTAACGCTGTGCACGCTCGGGCCGCTCACCAATATCGGCATGGCCTTCCAGAAGGCGCCCGACATCGTCCCCCGCATCCGCGAGTTGGTGATGATGGGCGGCGGCTTCTTCGAGGGCGGCAACATCACGCCGGCGGCCGAATTCAACATCTATGTCGACCCCGAGGCCGCCGACATCGTCTTCCGCTCAGGCGTTCCGATCGTGATGATGCCGCTTGACGTGACGCATCAATTGCTGACCCGCAAGGACCGGGTGAAACGCATGGCCGAGATCGGCACGGCGCCGGCAAAGGCCATGGTCGAGATGCTGGAATTCTTTGAGCGCTTCGACATCGAGAAATACGGTTCCGACGGCGGGCCGCTACACGACCCGACCGTTGTCGCCTACCTGCTGAAGCCGGAGCTTTTCCAGGGCCGGGACTGCAATGTCGAGATCGAGGTCCAGTCCGAACTCACCATCGGCATGACGGTCGTCGACTGGTGGCATGTGACCGAGCGCAAGCGCAATGCCAGGGTCATGCGCCATGTCGATGCGGACGGCTTCTTCGATCTGCTGATCGAACGCTTCGCCCGCATCTGATCCTTTGGCCTCCCTCTCCCGAGGGAGAGGGAAATGATATCAGGCGTCCTTCTCGTCGAAGACAGAGTTGGTTTCGGCTTCGGCCGGCTTCGGGCCGCCCTTGGCGACGCCGACCATGGCCGGGCGCAGCACGCGCTCGCCGATGGTGAAGCCTGCCTGCACGACCTGGACGACCGTGTTGTTCGGCACGTCCGGGTTCGGCACCTCGAACATCGCCTGATGGAAATTCGGATCGAACTTCTGGCCAACCGGCTCCAGCTTGCGAACGCCATGGCGCTCGAGAGCCGACAGCATGGCGCGCTCGGTCATCTCGACACCCTCGATCAGCGTGCTCAGGCCGGCATCGGCCGCAGCCTTGGTCTCCGGAGAGATGGCATCAAGCGCGCGGCGCAGATTGTCCGAGACGGCGAGCATGTCGCGCGCGAAACCCGCGACGGAATAGGACTTGGCATCCTTCACCTCGCGCTCGGTGCGCCGGCGCAGATTGTCCATCTCGGCAGCAAGGCGCAGATAGCGGTCGCGTAGTTCGCCGTTTTCGGCTTTCAGAAGCTCGATCGGGTCCGGCTGGGCGGGCTCTTGCTGCGCAGTTTCGTTCTCGACGTAGGCGGCAGCGTCGGCTGCGGCATCGGCCGCAGTTGCGTCAGGTCCGTTTTTCGTCGTGTCATCGGTCATGACGGTCTCCGGTTGGTGTCTTCAGATGCGCCCGATATCGAGGTTTGACCGAAAAAAATCAAGTCTGCGTGACAAAGAAGCGAAAATTCCGCACACTTGATAGCTGCTTCGTCAAAGCTGATTGCGCGAAAGTCGGGAGACGAGTTGGGCTGTATAGTCCACCATTGGCACGATGCGGGAATAATTGAGCCGCGTCGGGCCAATGACGCCGACGGCGCCGACGATGCGATCATCATCATCACGATAGGGCGCGACGATCAGCGACGAGCCGGACAGCGAGAAGAGCTTGTTTTCCGAACCGATGAAGATGCGCACCCCCGAACCGCTTTCGGCGAGATTGAGAATCTCGATCAGGCTGTCCTTCTTCTCGAGATCGTCGAACAGCAGGCGCAGCCGGTCGAGATCCTCGGCGCCGGCCAGGCCCTCGAGCAGGTTGGCGCGGCCGCGGATGATCAGCTGAGCGGGCTTTCCCTCGTCCGGGCTGCCGGACCAGACAGCGATGCCGCGCTCGACGAGATCGCGCGACAGGGCATCGAGCTCGTGGCGGACATCGTCCTTCAGCCGGCTTAATTGCTTGCGAAGCTCCGGCAGGGTCTGACCGGACATGTGGGCATTGAGAAAATTCGCCGCCTCCGTCAGCTGCGAGGAGGTGACGCCCGCCGGCAGCTCGATGATGCGGTTTTCCACCTGATCGTGATCGCCGACGAGCACGGCCAGCGCCTTTGTCGGTTCGAGCCGGATGAACTCGACATGTTTCAGCACCGGATCGCTTTTCGAGGTGATGACAAGGCCGGCACCGCGCGAAATGCCGGATAGCATGCGGCTTGCCTCGTTCATCATCGATTCGACAGGGTTGCCGCCGCTTTCGGCCCGCACCTGCCGGTCGATGTTGGCGCGCTCCTCGGCGGAGAGGTCGCCGACCTGCATGAAGGCATCGACGAAGAAGCGCAGGCCGATCTGGGTCGGCAGCCGGCCGGCGCTGACATGCGGCGAATAGATCAGGCCGAGCTCTTCGAGATCGCTCATGACGTTGCGCACCGAGGCCGGCGACAGCGACATCGGCAGCAGCCGGGACAGGTTGCGCGAACCGAGCGGCTCGCCGCTTTCCAGATAACCTTCGACGATGCGACGAAAAATTTCCCTGGAGCGCTCGTCCAGCGCAGCTACGGCATCCGAAACCGACGTCGACCTGATGCCCATGAAGCTTTCGAACCCGCGCTGATGATACTTCCCGAAAAGTAAGTCAAACTCGCACCCGTGGCAAAAGGGAATTTGCAAATGAGCGCCGCCAATCGTAGAAGCGGTCAAATAAACTCCAGGAGATAAGAATGCGGCCTTCAGGCAGAAAAATCGACCAGATGCGCAAGGTCTCGTTCGAGCGCAATTTTTCCAAGCACGCGGAAGGCTCCTGCCTGGTGAAGTTCGGCGATACGCATGTGCTCTGCACGGCGAGCCTCGAAGAAAAGACGCCGCCATGGCTGCGCAATACCGGCAAGGGCTGGGTCACGGCCGAATACGGCATGCTGCCGCGGGCGACCGGCGAACGCATGAAGCGCGAGGCCGCCGCTGGCAAGCAGGGCGGCCGCACCCAGGAAATCCAACGGCTGATCGGCCGGTCACTGCGTGCCGTCGTCGACCTGCAGGCGCTCGGCGAACGGCAGATCACGCTCGATTGCGACGTCATCCAAGCCGATGGCGGCACGCGGACCGCTTCGATCACCGGCGGCTGGATCGCGCTTTACGACTGCCTGAAATGGATGGAAAGCCGCAACATGATCAAGGTCGACCGGGTCCTGAAGGATCACGTCGCCGCCATCTCCTGCGGCATCTTCGCCAGCCAGCCGGTGATCGATCTCGATTACCTCGAGGACTCCTCGGCCGAGACCGATGCGAACTTCGTCATGACGGGCACTGGTGGGATTGTCGAGATCCAGGGAACGGCCGAAGGCACGCCGTTCAGCGAAGGCGAATTCACCTCGCTGATGCAGCTTGCCAGAAACGGCATCGGCGAACTCGTGGCGCTGCAGAAGCAAGCCGTCGAAGGATGAACCCCATGCTGGAAGGCATGTTGGAAACGGCGCTCTATGCGCGGGATCTCGACCAGGCCGAGACGTTCTACGAAGACGTTCTCGGACTTGAAAAGATCGCCCGCGCCGCCAACCGGCATGTCTTCTTCCGCTGCGGGCCAGGCGTTCTCTTGATCTTCAACCCCGAGCAAACGGTGAAGCCGCCGGCGCCTGAAGCACTGCAGGTGCCGCCGCATGGCGCGACCGGCGAGGGCCATGCCTGTTTCCGGGTGTCCGGCCGCAATATCGATGCCATGGCCGAACGGCTGAAGGCGGCGGGTGTCGCGATCGAATCCGAGGTGCGCTGGCCGAACGGCGGCCGCTCGATCTATTTCCGCGATCCGGCCGGCAACAGCCTGGAATGCGCGGAGGCTAAAATCTGGGGCATCGAACAGGATATCTGAATGCGCAAGCTTGAAACGAAGACCATCGTCGTTGCCAGCCACAATGCCGGCAAGATCCGCGAGATCCAGGAATTGATCGGGCCGCTCGGCTTCACCGCCAAATCGGCCGCCGAGCTGAACTTCGTCGAACCGGATGAGACCGGCACGAGCTTCGAGGAGAATGCGACGATCAAGGCGGTCGCCTCGGCCAATGCCGCCGGCATGCCGGCGCTTTCGGACGATTCCGGGCTGGTGGTCGACGCACTCGGCGGCGATCCCGGTGTCTACACCGCCAATTGGGCGGAGAAGGCCGATGGCACGCGCGATTTCGACATGGCGATGGGCAAAGTGGAAAAGGCGCTGCAGGATGCGGGCGCGACAAAGCCGGAACAGCGCACGGCGCGTTTCATCAGCGTGCTCTGCCTCGCCTGGCCGGATGGGCACACGGAGCTGTTCCGCGGCGAGGTGGAAGGCAACGTCGTCTGGCCGCCGCGGGGCACCCAGGGCTTCGGCTACGATCCGGTGTTCCAGCCTGAGGGCTACGGCATCACCTTCGGCGAAATGAGCGGCGAAGAAAAACACGGCTGGAATGTCGGCAAGCCGCAAGCGCTGTCGCACCGGGCCCGCGCCTTCAAACTCTTTGTCGAAACCTGCCTGGAGGCATAAGGTCGGTCCGTGGTCAATCTCGACACGCCAAGCATCTCGCGCGACGCGGCCCTGCTGCCCGATACCGGCGAGCCGGGCTTCGGCGTCTATGTGCATTGGCCCTTCTGCGCGGCGAAGTGTCCCTATTGCGACTTCAACAGCCATGTGCGCCACCAGCCGGTGGATCAGGAGCGCTTTACATCAGCCTTCCTGACGGAGATGGCGACGGTCCGATCCATGAGCGGGCCGAAGACGGTGACGAGCATCTTCCTCGGCGGCGGCACCCCCTCGCTGATGAAGCCGGAAACGGTTTCGGCCATTCTCGACGGCATTGCACGGCACTGGCATGTGCCTGCCGGTATCGAGATCACCATGGAGGCCAACCCTTCGAGCGTCGAGGCCGAACGCTTCCGCGGCTATCGGGCGGCCGGCGTCAATCGCGTCTCGCTCGGCGTGCAGGCGCTGAATGACCGGGATCTGAAATTCCTCGGCCGGCTGCATGATGTCGCCGACGCGCTGAAGGCAATAAGGCTGGCCCGCGACATTTTTCCGCGCATGTCCTTCGACCTGATCTATGCCCGGCCCGACCAGACGGTCGAGGAATGGGAAAAGGAGCTGAAGGAGGCGATCTCCTACGCGGTCGACCATCTTTCGCTCTATCAGTTGACCATCGAGGAAGGCACGCCCTTCTACGGCCTGCACAAGGCCGGCAAGCTGATCGTACCGGACGGCGAGCAATCGGCGCTGCTCTACGAGGCGACGCAGGAGATCACCGCGCGCGAGGGCATGCCGGCCTATGAGGTTTCCAATCATGCCCGGCCGGGGGCTGAAAGCCGGCATAACCTGACCTACTGGCGCTACGGCGATTATGCCGGCATCGGTCCAGGCGCCCATGGCCGGTTGACGCGTGGCCCGGAGAAGCTCGCGACGGCGACCGAGCGCAAGCCGGAAACCTGGCTCGACATGGTCGAGCGTGACGGGCACGGCATTCTCGACGAGGAGCGGCTCGGCTTCGAGGAACAGTCCGACGAGCTGTTGCTGATGGGGCTGCGGCTCAGGGAAGGCGTCGATCTTGCCCGCTGGCAGCAGCTTTCGGGCCGCGACCTCGACCCGAAACGCGAGGAATTCCTGCTCGAACACAAATTCATCGAGCGGATCGGCAATTCACGGCTGCGTTGCACGCCGTCCGGCATGCTGATCCTCGATTCCGTCGTCGCCGATCTCGCCTGCTGACGTCAATACGACGAGCGGAATTGCAGCGCGGCGGCATCGATGTTGTCGCCGCGCCGAAAAGTGTGTCTCAGCGGTGGCTGGTCGCATCCGCCTTGAAGAGGCTGCCGGTCGGCGTTTTCAGGAACATCTCCAGCGGAATATGCTCCTGGTGCAGGAAGCCGGTTGCCGGCAGCAGGCCGTCGCGGACCATCTCGATGACGGCGACGACGGAAGCTGACGTCGTCCAGGCGATCGCCGTGCGGCGCGCCCCGGCAATCTCGATCGGGTAATAGGCGCGCACGAACTCCTTGCGGCGCAGGCTGCCATTCTCGGTGCCTTCGGCGGCGACATGGACATAGACGACATCGTCTTCAACAGGCGGCTTGGCATTGGTCAGGATCTCGCCGGCGAGCTTGCGCTTGTCGCGCATCAAAAGCTCGTGGAAGAAGAAGTTCATCAGCTCCATATGGCCGGGATAACGCATGGTCTTGTAATCGAGATTGTCGATCTTGCCGAGCATCGTATCGCACATGGTGCCAAGGCCACCCGACGTCGTAAAGGCTTCGAGCTTGACGCCGCCGACATAGACGGTCTCGTGCCATTCCATCGGCGAGACGAGCTTGCGCACACCGCCCTCGATGACCTCGCAGTCGTTCAGATATTCGTTGACGACGCCCTCGGGCGACCAGTTGAAGGCGTAGCCGAGCAGTCCGGTCGGATGCTGCGGCAGGGCGCCGACGCGCATGCGGATCGAACGGCAGCGATCGAAGCCGTCGGCCAGGCTTGCGCCGACGATGCCGACAAAACCCGGCGCCAGGCCGCATTGCGGCGCCATCAGGCCGCGGGCGGTCTTCGACAGCTCGATGATGAAATTGGTTGTGGGAACGTCTTCGGTCAGATCGAAATAGTGGATGCCGGCAAGATGGGCGGCGCGCGCCAGCTCGATGTTCAAATGATAGGGCAGGCAGGAGAGCACAGCCTCGACATTCGAGAGCAGTTCGCCGATCACTTGGGGATCGGAGATGTCGCCGGTGCGGCACTTGAAGGGGACGTCGCTCAGCGGCAATTGCGCGTCGACGCCGATGACCTCGAAGCCGCCTTCATGCAAAAGCGTCGCCGCCAGCCGTCCGACCTTGCCCAGGCCGAGAACGGCGATCTTTTCAAAACTCATTCATTCCTCCCACGCGCCGTTTTGGCGCTTCAGTCTTTGACATGCACGTAATGCGCGGGAGGTATAGAATAAAAAACTTATAAAGGAAAACGGCCGGAATCGCTTCCAGCCGTTGAATCCTTAAGAAAACCCGTCGATTATTCGTTGATCAAGCGCTTCAGAAGCTCGACTTCGTGCGAAAGTTTGGTGTCTCCCGAAATCAGCTCCTCGATCTTGCGCACGGCATGCAGCACGGTCGTGTGATCGCGCCCGCCGAAACGGCGGCCGATCTCCGGGAAGGAGCGCGGCGTCAGTGTCTTCGACAGATACATGGCGATCTGGCGCGGCTTGACGATGACGCGAGTGCGGCGGTTTGAGACCAGTTCCTGACGCGAGACGTTGTAGTGTCTTGCGACGATGCGCTGGATATCCTCGATGCGCACACGGCGAGGCTCGCCGGAGCCGACCAGATGGGCGAGCAGTTCGTCCACGCGTTCGATCGACAGGTTCGGCTCGAAGGAGCGGCGGAAGACCAGCTGGTTGAAGGCGCCTTCAAGTTCGCGGCCGCTGGCCGTGACGTTGCGAGCAACGTGCTGGAGCAGCTCGGCGGGAATTTCGAGCGACGGATCTTCGAGCCGGGCTACAGCAAGGCGACGCTTGAGGATTTCGAGACGCATCTCGTAATCCGGCGCGTCGAGTTCGATCGCGACACCGCCCTGCAGGCGCGAGCGAACGCGGGGATCGAGCGACTCCAGCTCCCAAGGCGCACGGTCGGCGGCAACGACGACCTGCTTGGCGCTGTCGAGCAGCATGTTCAGGAGGTGGCAGAATTCATGCTGGATCATCTTGCCCTGCAGGAACTGCATGTCGTCGATAATCAGGAGATCGATGTTGCGCAGCGAATCCTTCAGCGTCAGCGCATCATTGTCGCGGATCGCGGTGGCGAAGCGCCACATGAAATATTCGGCCGTCAGATAGACGACGCGCAGCGCCCGCGGGTTCTGCACCGCCGCATTGGCGACCGCCTGCAGCAGGTGGGTCTTGCCGAGGCCGACGGTCGAATGGATGAAGAGCGGGTTGAAGCGCACGGCGCCCTGACCGGCTTCCGCGATCGTCTTTGCCGCCGCAAGCGCGACCCGGTTCGAGCTGCCTTCGACGAAGGTGTCGAAGGTAAAGCGGCTATCGAGCGGCGAACCGAAGAGCGGCGAGCCAAAGCTTGCAGGCCTTGCGGCGGCAACAGCCGACACCGCCTGCTGGACGGCCTGACCGGCCGGCTGGGCG